>JANSWS010000286.1 GCA_024743355.1 bacterium | reverse complement strand
GAGAGGGTGCGGACCATCAATTGAGCAGGGTTGAAATATTGTGGCACCGCCGGGAAACCAGGCGGCTAACAGCGAATACAAACCTCGACCTAAACTTGAGAGACTCCAAACTACTCGCCCCGGCGTCGCAGGCCAACCATTGGTACCAATACATCACTTGATGCGACGTGGGTTATCGCAGACGTTATGCGGCTGGAGAGCTATGTTTGCAACCGGTGACACAATCGACGGAAAGTACCGCGTTGACGGTCTTTGCAGCGCCGCCGGTGGCATGGGCGCGATACTGCACGTCACTGCATTGGCTAATCCGCCACAAGGTCGAATCGTTCTCAAGTATTGTCGCGAAACCGATGATGAGTACGTAAACCGTTTTCGTCGTGAAGTACGACTGCTCAACGAGTTTGCAGGCAATTCAAAGGTCGTGCAGATTCTCGACGAGAACTTAGCCCACGATCCACCGTACTATGTGATGCCGTTTTACCCCGATGGCGACTTGATGTCGTTTCGTCCCGGGATTGCGGCTGATCCGGCTGCGCAGGAACAACTTTTCTGCCAAATGATTGACTGTGTCGCTGAACTCCATAATCGCGGGAAATTCCACCGTGACATCAAGCCGCAAAACTTTCTTCGCGACACAACGGGAATTCGAGTTTCTGATCTCGGCCTGAGCATGGAACGCGACTCCCTTACGGCTTTCACTGCAACATCTCAGTTTTGGGGAACGCAGGGCTACTTGCCACCCGAATACCACACCGGAGGATTCAAGCATGCTGATTCAGCCGGTGATATCTTCATGCTGGGCAAAAGTTTTTACGTCCTACTGACAGGCCGCGATCCGCTCTATTTGATTGGAAATGATATTCCCGATCCCTTGTTCCACATCATTCAAAAGTGTTGCAGCCTCGACAAGGCGCGACGTTATCAAACGCTTGCTGAACTCAAGCAAGCGGTCGTTGCCGTATTTGACATTGCGCTTGGAAGGGCGGATGGCATCGCTAGAGCTCGCCAACTGTTAACCGCTATCAGTACGCGTCTAGATCAACAAAACCAATTCAATGCCGACGAGGTTAACGAATTCATGAATTCGTTGGCGCGATTGGAGCCGGATGAACGACTGGCAATCGTTTCAGAGATTCCTTCCTCATTTTATCGCCTGCTTTCTATTGATCCATTGGCACAGAGGGTTGGGGAGTACCTTGGGTTTTATCGGCCGATGGTTGAGGCAGAGAACTATGGGTGGGGGTATGCCGAAGTAATTGCCAGCAACATGAAAATGCTATTCGATTCAACGAATGTTGATGACCAAGATAAAGCACAGGCGCTTGATCTTGCCTTGCACGCTGCCCACGCTATGCACCGGTTTGCTGCAATGGACACGTGTCGCGCGATGATCACGTCGGTGGCATCCGATGGACTTGCGATTCTGACTCGTGATGTGCTACGGCAATACCCGCATCCTTTTGTATATAATATCGAACTCGTGAATTGCAAACATGATACTGTGACAGCTACGATTCGCGACATGAAAGCCGAAGCGGAAGCAGACGCCGAATAACCATCGCATGCAACGGAGCCGGCGGTCGGGTCGGCTGTGAAGTAAACGCGTATCGCGCCGGCCCGCTGATGCGTGTCGTTCTGCGAGATGGAGTCGACAATGGCAAACAAGAAAGCTTTGAAATGGACTCTGCAGTTTTCTGTAGGAGGACTTCTCTTGCTTGCACTTTGGTTTGCGGGGTCAGCGGCGGGATACCGCAACGGCTACACATCTGGCTATCTTGATGGACAGAAAAAACGAGAGAGTGAAGAGCCTTACTTTGCGAAATACACACTCTATGAGAAGCTGCCGACAACCTATGATCCCATGGACCCAGATTACGCGGCTTTTGAACCAATCCTCAATCAGCTGTACCAGAATGCAGATCCAGACTCTTGGCTACAACTCGGCGGAATTGGTGAAATTGTTCTTGATCCGCGCTCCACTACAATGGCGGTCTATAATGAGAGAGCCGTTCACGACGAGATTGAAGCGATCCTAGCTACCATGCCGAACAATCGAAATCTTAATCAACCATCGTCAAATGCTCCGGCAGGCTATAGCCAAGAAGCATACAATGCATTTGGTCGAGGTGGCGGAGAATGAAACCCGCAGAACCAGGCGGTGAACCGCAGGATTGGTATTCCGTTCACTTTTCACTTCAATCTCCAATCCCAATCCGCGGTTACCGCGGCCGTTCGGACATTCGGTTGAGAGGCCGGCGTGACCATTGAATCTCCGATACTCCCGTTAATAAAGAGCTATCTGGAGCATGTCTCAATCGCGATTTCGTACTTTCGCAAGATGGGAATTCGAGGGAACATCCTCCGTGCGTGGAGAAAATCTGCAATCCCCACATGGACGGATACCGACACCGACTCGGGCCCGGCAATTCCGCAGCGGGGCTTTCTTGATGAGCAACAAGCGATCACCTATTCATTTCACGGAATAGGATGTTGTGTCGAATTCGGAACGCTGGTTGTTGATTTCGACTTTGGGCCAAACGGACGCTTCGATGGCTTTGATGCTTGGCGGCTGCACCTTTTCGCAGAGTCGATGCCTCAATACAATCAATTCGCTAATGTTGACTGTGTTCAAACACACTTGACAGAACTCTTCAATAGAGGCCTTATTCGAAAATTTGACGACGTTGTGGGCTCGCACCTATACTTTTTTGTTGAATCTGAGACGTCTCTCGACCGAGACGCATTCCAAAAGTCCGAACAAAGCAATGCACGCGAGTCGCCGGTCGGCCGCGATTTCGAATCATAGTTTTTTGACGGCGACTGCGTGATCGCCAACGTTCCGTCCAGGATTGGAAGCACAAATGAAGTTCGCACTTCCAATGATGCTTGCTCTTTTTCTCTTGATACCAAACGATCCAGACCAAGACCTGGTTGAAGAGATCTGGAGCCATTGGGAACGAAGGGAAATGCGAATTTCCGATATTGCGATTGCTTATAGTTCCAAGATCATCATGAAGAATCGACGTGATGACAGGGGTGGGCTCGCTCTATTTGGCATGAACGGCACGGTCTACTGCAGAGAAGATTCAAAGATGAAAGGAAACATTAGTGGGACTTATTCAACAGAAGAGATTCTTCTCCCCGACTTTTTCATACGCGCGCTTTCTGTAAATCTCAATGATACTCCACAGACGAAGGCGACGCTTATTGACCGCGAAGAAGCTGTAAATGGTTTTGGTGCGCTATCCAGGATTCTGCAGCTTACTCGGCCCTCGCAAATCGGTCGTCCAACGGAATACTCTGTGCAATCGAAGTCTGATTTCAATGGAAATGAGTGTCTTGTCATCCAACGGAAGCTCGAGGTGGATGACTGGCAGATTGTCGTCAACCTTTTCCTTCGTGAGGATTTAGACTTCCTGCCCGTACGACAACTCGTTAACAGCCGAAGGCGAGGGAAGGACCTTGTTCACATGGAGCTTGTTGTGTCGTATGGCATGGTTGGTGGTTTCAACTTGCCTAAGAGCTGGGTGTTGCGAGAGACCTTCGATCCCAACGGCCCGGAGTCTTCGGAACGCAAGACAACATGTGTATTGACCAAGGTCGAAATCGGTCAGGAAGTGGCCAACGAACGTATTCAGATAGAGCTGCCCGCGGGAACTGAGCTACGTGACTTGCGGACCGATCCTGAATCGAAAGAGGTGCTGGCTGAATCTCGGCTCTACAGCCTAAATAATTGATCGTTGTTAGAAGATGACGGAACAAAGCGGTGAACGGCAGGATTGGTAGCATCGTTACTCTGCGATTCAAAGTCTTGTTCCAATCCGCCGTTACCGCTGACGTTCGCTGTCTAAATGAGAATCACCAACGACACCGCCGAAGAAATTGGAATCGCCCTGAATGAGGCGACGTTTCTTGGCGGCGAATACGACTCTCGCCGAAATGTTGTTGGCCTCACTTTCTCGGTTCTTACGCTTCCAGATGATCACTCTCCGGAGCCGTCTGACCCGCGACGCCAAATCATTTTGACGAATGTTGGTCGAATTGCCGCCGCGCTTCGCGACGCCCACTGGGATGACACATCGGCGGAGACCATTCCCTTTGCCGCATCGGAGCTCCTGTCAACCATCCAGTCATTCGGTGGTCAGCCGGTTTATGGGTGGGAATTCATCAACAACGACGACAAGGCATTTGACCAATGGAAGCACCGGCTGTCTCTCCATGTCAAAGTGGAATCTGGATCTCTTGACAATCGAATGATGCTGTTTCAGGAGGGTTCAACGTCTCGCCGGCACCTGGACTTGTGGATTTGGTTTGACGGCATATTGATTCGCGACGCCGTCGGGAACACAATCGACATTGTCGACTTTGCTGCCGGCGGGAGACGCTGGTGGGACGCAATGCATGCAGGAGATTCCCGAACGGATGGTCATGGCATCGTCGCTGGCGGCATCGACAGCGAACAAAGCGATGAACGCGAGCCGGAATAGGCCGGCTGGCTCGCTTCGCTCGGCAACGTCAACTCCCGGCCGCGTTATCGCGAGCGTTCTGCCTTGAAAGGATTCCAATGTGGCACTTCCTAGCAATCGCATTCGTGGTTGCCTTTTCAGAATTGGCTTTGTCGCAGACAACTCACTACAAGCTCGATCTAAATGACGAGAAAGTTGCGATGCATCACATGTCGTTGGCTCTGTTGTTGGATTTGCCATTGCGACAGACGGCTGATGTCGTTGATACGCGCGGAATGATAAAGACAACTTACTTTCTATCCCGCTCCGATCCAAAAGCGCTTGTAATGCATATGCTTGACCTGATGAGGCCAGGCACGGTGATGTCTTGGGACGAGAATCGCCGATCGATAACAGTGACTACTTCGACATGGAATGAGCGGGCTGTCTATCGACGGATCATAAACGTAGAACAAGGGCCCACCCGCTGGAGCCAACGAGTGCGGCGAGACTAGGCACTAAATTTGGCAGCTAGTCGGAGCCCGAATTGCGATGCTGTGATTTCGCAGACCCATCCAGCTCAACCCTGGAATGATGCCCACTCTACTTTTGAAGGCTACACAAACAGATTCGATAACGGGCAATTATGGTATACTCCTTGTGGAGGACTCGCGATGGCAATTGACCTGCAACTCGACGGACTATCCGTCGCACAAAAGATTCAGCTACTCGAAAGAATTTGGAACGATCTCTGCCAGGAATCGGGCGACGTTCGTTCACCGGAGTGGCATGCGGCTATTCTAGAGGAACGAAAACGTCGGATCGAAGATGGGACAATGCCCATCTCGCCTTGGAGTGAAGCCAAGAAACGCCTGATGAAGTTGGGCGAATGATTGTCGATATTGCTTTGGCGGCAGAAGAAGATCTTGCAGACGGGTATTGGTTTTATGAACGTCAGCACGTAGGACTCGGCGAATACTTTCGAAGCAACTTGATTGCGGACATTGAATCGTTAGCTCTTACCGGTGGCATTCACGAAATGGAATTTGGATTCCATCGCGCACTTTCCAAACGATTTCCGCATGGGATCTACTATTTGGCAGACTCCGAAAGAGTGGTTGTTGCAGCCGTGCTTGATCTACGAAGGGAACCACTCTGGATCAGAAAGCAGTTGGACTCGCGATAACCGTCAGAACCAAGAAATCCACCGAAGCTCCGTTGGCCAATCGATTTTGCACAAAGACTCCATCGACGGAACTTGGTGATTTCCGTCGTTCTGGCTTTGATCGTACTCGTACTCAGGGCGCAGCCCGGTACTCGTACTCGTACTCGAAAGAAAAGTGATGACCGAACCAACTTTCGATCACGAGCGACTGGACGTATACCGTCTGTCGATCGAGTATGTCGCCTTCTCGTATCGTATTGCCAAGACACTAAATGGCATCCATCGACCAGCGCGAGACCAATGGCTGCGGGCGGCTCAATCGATCCCGTTGAATCCCGGCGCGCCGGGACGGAGGGCAACGGCAAACAGAGCCTGAAAGACAAAAGCCGTTTCTTTGAAATCGCGCGAGGTTCTGCGTTAGAATGTGCTTCGATTCATGACGTACTTCATGTCTGTGAGGCGATCGATGATGACTCAAACCGGCATGGAAAATCGGAGCTCAAGCGCATCGTGTCCATGCTGACCCGGTTGATTCAGCGAAGTCAATCGGTTGCCGAGGATGCATTCGAGTACGAGTACGAGAAACATCCGGAAAACCGAAACAGCCAGAACCAACGGAAGCACGCGAGTTGGATTGGCTTCCCGGTTCGCTTCGCTCAATTGAGTCACTTGCCAACCGCGTGATCCATCCGTTCTGTCGCTAGGCAAAATGTATGATCAAATCGAAATGGCGACGACGAATCCGGTGGGGCGCAATAGTTTTATCGATTTTGCTTCTGGTCGCTGCAGCAGTGATCTGGCGTGTTTGGGCGGGCAGGCACGTCGCTCAAAGGCAAATGCTTCACCACGTGATTCAGATTGAAGAGAAAGGGCTGGATTATCGCGACATTCAACTGTTGGGTTGGAATCTTGCAATACTTGGACGTGACGATGAAGTTCGTCGCTTGGATTTTCACCCCCAGTTCGACCTTCCCCCGTTGGGCGTAGATGCTCAGCAACTAAAACTTGATGTGGTGCCTTGGCGAGATGCCATCGAACAAATCGCCAGCGAGCATCGCATCGTGATGATCATGGAAGATCACTTCGTTTCTAAACATCGTGAAATGATCGGAGCATTACTGCCAAAATTCCGAGATGCCAGATTCACCCATTATGCCGCAGAAGCGATTGGCGAGTCTGCTGAGCCACTCAATTCCCGGGGTTACCCGATTGTGGGAACTGGGTACTACACTTCCGACCCACAGTTTGGAAACGCGATACGCCGCGCGGTCGACTTGCGATTCGAGGTTCTTGGATACGACTTTCGCCCTTTTTCTCACGAGGGAAGAGAGGAGTTTGCCGCAACGACGCTTGCCAACGTACTGAATCGCGACCCGCAGGCAAAACTGGTCGTGCATGCCGGCCATGCTCATGTCTTTAAGCACAAAACGGATCTTGGGCAGCGATGGCTTGCCTCCATCCTTTGGGAGAAGACTGGCATCGAACCGTTCACGATATGGCAATGGTCTGAAATGTATGACGGGCATGAATATCGCATCGTAGCGGATGCTCTCGCCATACTTGGCGACTTCGATGAGCCAGTGCTCTTAATGCCGCCACCGACCACCAAGAGCGGATTGCGGAACGTCCCCGATGTCGATGCAATTCTCGTCCATCCTCCGGATCAGAGCGTCGCGCCAGATGCCCGAACTGTGCTATTCCCGGACACAATGCGGCGTATTGCAGGTCAATGGCTGACAAGGCAATGGCCCGTCGTGATAGCTGCGTACAAGAGTGGCGAAGCAACCAACGCGATTCCGTTGGATCAGGTGATGCTGCGTGATGGAGAGCAAGATTTCACGCTTTGGATCCCCGCCTCATTGGCGTACGATATTGTCGTATTCAATCAGAATGGCGTCGTTGAATCCAGCACAGACGATGATCGTCATTTGGTGCTGGTGCGTGGCAGGGAATGACTGTTGAACCCAACCGCGACAGAACGATGTGGTGAATGGGAGTCGCCGATGACGGCGTCTTTGAAATCATAGTTTGTTGGCGGCGACCCCGTTAGCGCTGCCTTTCGTCGAAGAGAATCGGCATCGATAAAGCAGGCACTAACTAACGAGTCAGTCGAGTCTTCGCAGTGGAGAGGTGACAACAGTGTAAGTCGCCTTCGGATCGCTATAGAGTCGGTTCTTATTGGGATCGTATCCTCGACAACGACAATCTTGATCTACACGGCAATCCGGGATCGACAAGAGCACGTTCGGTGTGATGTAGCCAAAACACTGCGTCAGCATGTTGGGCATCTGACGAGAAACCAGTTGGACCGCGCCGCTTTCGAGCAGCCGTAGGGGCCTTAGCCGCGTGTTCTAGAAGTGCTCAGTCACCACTTAGCCAGAAATCGTGTTGTCGAGGTTAACCAATGAATCGCCAGAAGCTTTATCGAAAGTGGCGCTGTCCAACTAGGTTACAATCAATGAATCAAATCAAGACCGGCGTTGGGGCTCGAGGAAGAGCAGAGCAAGCTAGATGAGCATTCAATTGTCTGCGACTGGAAGTACCGTGGCTCTGCGTTTGAGTGTGCCGCGATACAAGACGTTCTGTCTGTGTCCGGCGACTTGGATGTCGCGACAAGCCGCGACATGAGGCTAAAACTCTAGCGGATCGTCTCGATATTGACTCGGATGGCGATGGCGGTGACGATGCGAGAAAATCATTCCCTCCATTGCCTGAACCGAACCTGCAAGCTACTATAACACCAGGTCGGACCGCACTGAAGCTTAATTGGTGCGGAGGGTGCGCTGCGATGTTGTCGCAACGTTGTATTTCTTTACTACTGCTGTTAGCTTACGGCATACCGGCCGGACTTGGGCCTCACTGGCACCATCATTCCCATGGCGGAAGCCTCGTCTCTTCAGATTGTTGTTGCCACGGCGAAATTCTCATTCTTAATGAGCGACTGTCCGATTCCGAAAAGAAAGTGGACTTGGAAGAACGCTCACGCAAGGCTGCCGGCTGCCATTGCGATGCCCACAATGAACTTCAATCTGACAGTGAGACACCGGACGAAGAGAACGCGCTCAGTTCAAGCGGAGTACGGGCCACTTCCACGCTAAACGGCAGCGGTTCCTGCGCGGTTTGCGCATTCTATTCGCAGGTTTGTCCGGCGAACTCACTTACCCTCTTCTTAAGTCTGACGTCATCGTTAGGCAATGTTCAGCCGACAGCTATCTCAACCACCGTCGCGTTGGAACTTGGTTTCGACGCTCGCGGCCCTCCTGGCTTGTTGTGAGCACGAAGTCGCACTCATTTGCTTTATACCCGACCGGTCGCGAGTCGGCGTATATCCTTCAGAGTTGGCGCAATGCCTCCTGACGGGGCAATTCCGAAAGCTCAAGCGAAGGATTGCAGTGGTGCGTGATTTGAGTCAGCCAACTAGGGTGCATTTGAATGAAAATGCAAGGCTCGGGCTGCTTGCGTCTGGCTTTCCGTGGCATGTTTCAACCCGCCTGAGCTCGATCGCTGCGTGGGGCCGAAAGGCCAGTCCACAGGCAATGTCGTGGAGGCTCAGCGCAAACCACCGTACCGCCGTCCGGGCCAGATCGGACAAGCTGGTAAAGCGGTAGCAGGGAAGGCAGACATCAGAAACGGACGGAATTTTACCAGTCGATAAACTCAATCCGGATCTCCAGGCTACTTGGGCAGCTCCGAGAGAATGCGACCTGAGTAGGGATGGGCTCCGTTAGGCACAACTTGTACGAGCTTCTCGCTCAAAACAATCCAAAATGAACAAGCTATAGACACAACAAGGAACGACTCAATGCAAATTATGCGTGGACTAGCGATGGTACTTTGCTTGGTGCTCACTTCAAACACGGAGATGCAAGCGCAAACCAAAGAGCGCACGATCGCTCGACTCTTGTGGCAAGACGCTTCCGACCAATCGCTCAAGACAGGTGATCTCAAACGCGGTCAGGGATGGACATTGCAAGCCGCCAACGTGGAAGGCTTCCCCACATTAGATGCGGAACAGCAATCGCATGTTCAAATGCAGTTGCAAGATGGAATTGTCCTGACCGGCGTCCGCGATACCCAGGATGGCGAATTGCAAAGCGGTTGGGTGGCAATCGATGCGGGCGTTACCAAAGAAACGCACGGCGATCATTTCCATTGGCGTTTCTCGGGCTCGCCCCAGGTGATCGCGACCAGGTTGGATGATCAGCAGGGAAATCCGGCCCACGTCTACTTGTATGACGGCGCTTTCTACTTGGCCAACGACAAGAAGAATGGTTTCACTGTGGTTGAGCCGTCGCAGCTTCAAGTGAATCGAGGTGCGAGTGCGGATCGTTTCATCAGCGCCGGTGGGGGTCACATTACACTGGCGGCCGTGGGTGGGCAGGTTGCCTACGCAACTTGGATTGACCGCGACGGAGAAAACGTCGGTCGAGTCGACGTCGTGAGGCTGGATAGTAGTCGTGCACCAGGCTACCGCTTTCAGCTTCCCAGCGGCGGGATTCACGGTGCCACCACCTGTTCCGGGAAAATCTTCTTCGCTCCGAGTGATGGAATTTGCTGGGTTTTTGCGGACACCAGCGTCAGTAAGCAGGCGGATTCCGTCGTTGTCAATCACCTAACGCTTGGAGAGGATGCGGATGGCACGCCCCTCCGCACGGGCTCATTCCGAGTTGCTGGAAACCACGTGCTGTTCAACACGGGGCGTGGTTCCACGTCGCAGCTTTGCATCGTTGATGCCTCCAGTCCTAAACCCACGGTATTAAAAATGGTTCTTCGGAGGAATTAGTGGGTCAATGAGCAGAGCTTGAGCCCCTCGGGAATCGGAACAACAAAGCCTTCCAATGGATGGTTGCAGAGTTGGAGTCTGTGGCCTGGTCGGGCTTCTTACGCCCTGTCATCCGTCGGAG
>JANSWS010000211.1 GCA_024743355.1 bacterium | reverse complement strand
GCTGCATGCCACCGCTGGCAATCAATTTACCTGTCCCCTGTAGACGCCCGCCGGTCCAAGTGAACAGGCCATCCACCGTCACGTCACCAGCGCCCGTTAGAAACGTGGAACTGGAACCGCTCAGAGTCAGATTGTCGACATGGCCGTTGGCCGACACGTCCAGCGTTCCTCCGGTGATGAGGAAGTTGCCAGCGCCGGTCACGTCCCAACCGTCATTCAACACCAATGTTCCGTTGGACAAACGCAGGATTCCGGCCGTGTCGATCTGGAAGCTGCCGTTGCTAGTGCCACCATCGATCAACAACAGAGTTCCACTCTGCACCTGCACGGTCCCGGTGTTGTTGAGTGCCGGATAGAAGCCGGAGAAGCCGGTGCCCGCCGACTTCAGAAGGGTGCCTGCGTTATTGAACGTGCCTGTCGCGGAAAGACCAAACGAGTCATCCGACTGAACGTCGAAGGTTGCGTCTACCAGGTTGTTGAACTGCGTGGCTGAGCTTGTACGAATGCGTCCATCGGTCCAGGTCGCGGTGCCCGCATTATCTAAGGTCCGTTCTAGATACTTGTCGTAGGGTCCCTCAATCAGCATACCGCCGTTAGCGATCAATTTGCCTGTTCCTTGCAGCCGACCACCGGTCCAGTTGAATAGACCATCGACTGTCACGTTGCCGCTGCCTGTCAAGATCGGGTTGGACGAGGAAGAGGAGCTGGTCATGTCCAGCCTACCGATGCTGATATTGCTCGCGACATCGAGGATGCCCGTATTGAGGATGCTTAAGGTACCCGCACCGGAGAGCGTCGCGTTGGCGTCCAAGACATGGGTACCGCCTTGGAATCGCAGGGTGCTATCCGCATCCACCTGGAAGCTGCCGCTGCTATCGCCACCGAGCAACGCCAGGATGCCCGTTTGCACCTGGACCGAGCCACTGTTGTTGAAGATCAAAGACAAGCTGGAGGCGCTGGTGCCCTCCGATTTCAAAAGAACGCCAGCGTTATTGAACGTTGCCAACGAACCTGACAGCGTATTGTCTGAGCGGGCATCGAAGGTTGCACCAGCCAGATTGTTGAACACACCATCCGCATTGGCGAAGATCGTGCCACTAGCCCAGATGGCGGTACCCGCGTTGTCGACGGTCCGTTCCAGATACTTGGTGCTGCCTTCAAGCTGCATGCCACCGCTGGCAATCAATTTACCTGTCCCCTGTAGACGCCCGCCGGTCCAAGTGAACAGGCCATCCACCGTCACGTCACCAGCGCCCGTTAAAGCCGTTGAACTGGAACCGCTCAAGGAAAGGTTGTCGTTAATTGCGGATGTCGTGGCGATCTCCAAGGTACCACCGGAGATCACGAGTGCTTCGTCGCTCACGAGGCTGTTGATGGACGTGGTTCCGGACGAATGGACGATGGCGATATCAGGAGCGATATCGGCAATCACCACATCGTCGCCAACTCCAGGCAGTTGGTCGGTGTCCCAGTTGGCTGGATTGTTCCAGTTCAGGTCCCCACCGCCACCGTCCCAGTTGACCACTGCCAGTAGCCTCCGATCTTCCAATCTCTCGGCCATCAAAAGGCGGCGGAGTAACGTGCAGGGTCTTCTCGGTTTTCTTCTACGTGACATAAGACTACAAGGCTGTAAGGGATCGAAGGGAAAGTCGGAAATGTATTGGTAGGAGCGACCGGCAACTATGTTTTGGCGGGATCCATGATGTGACGGCCGTGGAGGACACGGTTGACCACGGGGGGCTGCGTCGCAACGAAGTGCAGCGTTGCCCACTGTCCGGCTTCTCAGACAGCAGACGCAGCTTCACCGCAACGGAAAAAAGTGCGAAGCCAAGTGCGAAAGTCGTGATGCGCTTGCAGCCAAGCCACGAATTCCAGCTGTCGGCGGAGTTCCGGGAACCTCGGATCCTCCACTGGGTCGTGCGATAGAAGCGGGAGCGGCCCGCCAAGAATCTTCAGCTTTTTTCGAGCTTTCCTCGATTTAGCTGGCTTGGTGTGCGAGACGCTGAGACTTGAAAGCCAGAGCACGGGTACCGCAAAATGGAGGAAACAAGGCTATTGCATGGATGGTAGTCATCACTGATTCCCGAAGAAATCGTCCGCAAACTCCGCGACCCATCCCACTTCGATCCCGCGTGCATTCAAGGCATTACCGGCGATGATCCTGCCGTCATTAGAGAGGGCTACCCCCCGCTGAACGGTCCAGCCAGTGAAACTGGCCATCGCGGGAGCCAGCACATCGGAAAGCGAACGCAGGCCGTGCTGGACGTCCCACACGAAGCCTGTCTCGGAAACTTGACCGGTGACATCGCGTTGAAAGCAGGTACCCACAATCACCTGTCCGTCCCCGGAAACCGCAAAGGCCTGACTGTGTTGATGATTCGCCAGACTACCAAGCAATCGTACCTTTCCAGATTCCCAACGGAAAGCCACACCGCTTTGGTAGTCGAACGCCTTGAAGAAATGGTAGCCTTGAGGCCACGTCACTCCAACCACAACACGACCATCGTCGGAAATGCCAGTCGGCCACCAATTCTGCCGTTGGTCGAATCCATCCAGGAACCGGCAACCGTCGCTCTCCCATATAACAGGCCGAACATTCTGCATCTGGTCCGACACCAGTAGTTGCGTTTTAGGAGATACATTCGAGACGTTGTAAACACGGCCGAGCACCCTTGCGCCGTCCGCCGTAACGCCAACGGCATCGGCATTCGTGAAGCCTTGAGGCGGCTCAAGATAGGAAAGCTCGCCAGACTGAAGACGGAATGCACTCCAATGGTCACTCTTCCAGCGGTGTCCCACGACGACGCTTCCATCCTGCGATCGTCCCGAACCTGATGTTAGCTTGGGAGCAGTTAACTGGAGCTTGTAAGCAACCGGTTCTTCGCCATTACGCTCATTGTCAATCGTCTGCGAGCCTGAGCCGACGGTCTCATGATCGAAGGTCTTACTTAGATCCTTACTTGTACGAGTCCAGTAGGTGCGACGGAACTTACCTTGCGTGTGGCTGTGGCCAACGACGAGGCTTCCGTCCCGTGACATGGAGTTGACGTAACCGCTTTGCAGGCCGTCCAGGGGAAGCTCCAGGGGGTAAAACTTGACAGCTGAAACCGAGTCCTCAGCCTCGTGTCTATCTCGGGTGCCAGGTGACGCGTCGTAAACTTCAAAAGTACCCGGGTCCAGCCGAGCGACCAACTGCTGTCCATTCGCGCTAAAGTGTACCTGTTTAATATGGCTGTCTGCTCGGCGAAGAATTCCGAGAGGCTGTCCGGATGCAACGTGCCACAGCTTCACTTGACCATCATTCCCGCCGGTAGCAAGCGAACGACCGTCGGAAGAAAAGGTGACACCGCTTATCCATCCTTGATGAGCGGTAATGGAGTATTCCTCGCGGCAATCCGGAAAACTCCAAATCTTCAACAGCCGATCGTGGCTCACAGTGGCAACTCGCGATCCGTCTGGGCTGAAACTGGCAGCGGCAAGGGTGCTACCGTGTCCGGTTAAACTGATAAAGGATTCCCCGCCCGCCGTTTCGGCAGCGTCGAGCTGGAATATTCGCAGATCATTCAAGTGCCCGATCGCCAACCAGCGGCCTGCGGGGCCAAACGCAAGTGCCGCGCAGTTTCGGGCGGCAAACGTTCTGCTTTCCTGCGGCTGATCGCGCGAAATCAGATGGACCGTGTCGCTCTCGCTTGCGTAATAGGCAACCCATTTTCCTCGTGGCGAAATGGCGAGATGTTCTGGAGGATGCTCGTCGTCCACTGTCCAGCTATGGACTTTCTGTTGCGTACGGGTATCGAACAAGGCGATTTCCCCAGCTCTTCCGGCTACCAGCCAGCGACCGTCGCTGGAGACATCCACCGATTCCCAAGGCCGGGCGGAAAAATCATACTGCTCAACGATTCTGCGTTCTGCGATATCCCAAACGGAGATGGACCGTCCCGCAACAAACAAGCGCCCATTGCTACTGATGGCACTACTGGAGGAGTAGTTTCCGTAGCCCTGCCAAAAGGATGCTGAAGTATCTGGCGTCCACACCTGGACCTTTCCATCGCGTCCGCCCGAAATCAAGAGTTCCCCGTCAGCGCTGGCGGTGAGTGTGGAAGCCCGATCGTCGTGAGCGATCCAACGAACTGCATCTTTCCTGCCACGCGTCAAGGCTTCCGCGCGGATCTGACTCTGTTCCAGAGGCAGCAGTTGCAGGGTGCCGCTGCGATTGGCTACGGCGAGCCATCTACCGCCCTTCACGAACGTAATCGCCTCCACGCCGTCAAGAAGCCTTGGCAGCTGCAACTCATTACCTGTTTGCGGATCAAACAGAAAGACCATGCCAGCCGTGCCACCCGCGGCGAGTCGACCGTCGGGGCCAAACGCCAAACTGACAATCCGCTCGCCTCGATCTTTGCATTGATGGATTTTCGCGGCAGATGCCGAATCCCAAACTGCGTAGGTGCAATCGCTACTGGCGGTGGCCAAATAGCGGCCATCGAAAGAGATCGCAATTTTCTCTACGGATCTTTGGTGAGCTTCGAACTGCTGCTTGAGCGACGATGTTGCCAGGTTCCACTGTTTTGCGAGCTGATCGTCTCCGCAGGAGTAAAGAGTCTGTCCGTCGCGGGCGAAAACGACATCGCGGACCGGCCCCATGTGAGCATCTATGGTCTGTTCCAGGGTTTCGCTTTCCACATTCCATATTCGCAAATTGCCGTCGTCGCTGGCTACGGCCAGCCGCTTGCCATCGGGCGACCACGCCACACCGCCGACTGCCGGTACGCCCAGCATGAAGGTATACTTCCGCTTCCAATTTTCTGTCTCATAGATATCTACTCGTCCCGCTTCGGTTCCAACTGCCAACAAGTTGCCGCCAGGCGACAATTCGACATCATTGACCCACCCCGAATGCGGGAGCGTTGCCCGGCAGCTTTGTACAACCTGCTTGTGCAGCAGATGCCACTCAAAACCACGCTGTTCGGAGTCTTGAAGAGATGGCAGGTGTCGATTCAGCAGTTCTGTGCATCGCTTGACATCGCCGTTCCAGATCGCATCGGAAGCCAGTTTCAAGTCTGCGGCGTATAAAAGCTTTCGCGACTCGCTGTACGCGGTTTCAGCTCTAAGTTTCTCCACATTGGCAATTTCAAGCCGCTGATCGGCCAATCGACGAGCCGCGGTAGCATCGATCGCGTACCAGGCACATAGGATTGCCGAGATGACCACGACCGAAAACAACAGAAAGGCGGCAGCCAGCAATTTTCGATGCCGCTTCGAGGCCTTTTTCAGTTGATAGCTCCAAGAGGGACGACAAGCTTCGACCGTCTCGCCCTTGAGGTGCCTTTCCACATCGGCGGCCAAACTGCCAGGAGACTCGTATCGCCGCGACCGATCCTTTTCCAACGCCTTGCCTACGATCCAATCCAGCTCTCCACGCAACCGGTCCACGAATTTCCGAGGATCGATACTGCGTTCCTCGGCGACCGTCGATCTGTCGGCGGCGTTGAGCGACCGAACGGTTGCGCTGAGCAGGCGGGGTTGTTCTTCACGAATGACCCTCCGCATTTCATCGTAGTCTAAGGATGCCAACGTATCCTTATCGAATGGTGTTTTGCCGGTTAACAGCTCGTACAGCAAGACGCCGAGCGAGTAGACGTCGCTGCGAGTGTCGATGTCCGGAACTCCCAGTCGCGCCTGTTCCGGACTCATGTATCGCGGTGTGCCCACCATCTGCGAGAATCTCGTGTATACCGACTTATCTGCCAGCTTTTGATCCACGGCTTTGGCAACACCGAAATCGATGACTTTGACCACAGGTTTGCCGTCGATATCTGCGACCAGGACGTTGGAAGGCTTAATGTCTCGGTGGATAATCCCCCGTTGATGAGCATGATGAACGGCCTTGCAAATGCATACGAAAAGCTTCAGCCGATCGACGATTTGCAGGCGGTGCCGATCGCAGTATTCGGTGATCGGCAATCCTTGCACGAGCTCCATCGTGAAGTACGGTTGACCAGATTCGGTCGTTCCGCCATCGATGACTCGAGCGATGTTGGGATGATCCATCATCGCCAGCGCCTGACGCTCGGCTTCAAAGCGAGCGATGACATCTGCGCTGGCCCAGCCGACTCGAATCAGCTTCAGGGCAACTTTGCGGCGGATCGGCTCCATTTGTTCGGCAATAAAGACGGTTCCCATGCCGCCCTCGCCGATTTGCTCACGGATCTTGTAGGGACCAATGAAGGACCCGATGACGGACTGCCCCAGACAGTTCGTTTTCGCGGCACCTCCGTTCGGTCGGCTTGGGTCCTCGATATCATTCTGAGTGTTCTCGCAAGTCGGATCTCCGCCGCAAGGTGCTGTAGCATGAAATCTCCCAGCAACTCGGCATGCCGCACCAAGGACAGCACTTCCTCACGCAATGCGTGATCATCCGCGCATTGGCGGTCAATCAAGCGTTGCCGTTCTTCGAGGGAAGTCAGCTCAATGGCTTCCAGGAATATCAATTTGGCGTGTTGGAGGGCTTTGGCCATGGTAGTGTTGTCGTGGACCAAACTGGCGTTTTAGCAGTGCATTGTGGTACCTGTACAGATAACCATGCGTCCTCCGCCTGAAAGTCCCGCCAAAAAATCTTGCGATCGGAATGCGAGTCCCCACTTTCCTACATGGCAGCTCAGCTGCGTTCGTCCTCTCTTCCCATCGCGAGTTCGCGATGAAGCCAGGTGCGGGCGTAAAACCATTCGCGTTCCACGCTACGCAGCGGGCGGCCGAGCGCTTCGGAAACCTGGGGCATTGTGAAGCCCGCAAAAAAGCGAAGTTTCACCAACTTGGCCAACTCCGGATCTTCCACATCAAGCTTGTCCAGCGCCTCTCCGACTGCGACGATTTCTTCGATCGGTGCTGGAAGAACGAGAGCCGCCGCCTCATCTAGGGGTTGACGCTTGAATTGCCCTCCTCGCTTCAATCGAAGTTTCAGCCGAGCAGATTCGACGAGAATGCGTCGCATCGCTTCGCCGGCCGCGGCAAAGAAATGGGCTCGAGAATTCCACTGAACCGCTTCGGATTCTTTAAACAATCGCAAATACGCTTCGTGAACGACCGCGGTAGCTTGCAGCGTATGGTCGGGTCTTTCGGAGGTCATCTTGGACATCGCCAAGCGACGCAATTCGTCGTAAACCATCGGAAGTAGCTGTTCCAAGGCCTGCTGGTCACCCTGCTCAATCTTCGATAGCAGCAGAGTTATGTCAGACACCCTAAACATCCCTCTTCAAAATTCACGCATGCGCCCTGGATCAAGTTCCCTACCATATTAACCACGCGATGAGTTCATTGCCATGTAGTGTTTTGTTGTTGTTGTTGTTGCGACGCGGCTGGGGCCCAGCGCGAAGCGACGGTTTTACTGATGCGTCGCGAAAGGCAAAGGAAACCAATTTAAATCGGGAAATACCCGGGAAGATCCTGAGCGCTTTTTGAACACTCCGTCCGAGCCGGCGGAAAAAGAACGACTTGCAAGTGTCGACTTTGCGTCATTCGGCCTCGAGCGGCAACGAAGGTTTCTTCCATCGGCGCAAAGTTAAGAAAGCAATGGTTGGAGCAGGCACCACTAGCAAGACCTGCGCAAGCCAACCCAGCTCCCAAAAACCTTTACCGTTGATCTGTCCAGCGCCAAACACCGTCAGCAATACGAACATGCACAGCGTACAGGCACACCAGGCTATGCAGTAACGAGGCAACATGATCAGCCAGTGATTTCCGCGATCGAGTAGCCAAAAACCAAGTACCGCACCGATCACAATGGGCAATGCCAAGACGGCCGCTGCCACAAAGGACAGAAGCCAGATGACGGAGCCCTGAGCAAGTCCGTCTGCGAACTGGCGTTCAGCGACAAAGGTAGGCTTGTCCTCGTCGGCTGTTTCGCTAAGTCCGGGCAAAAGCTGGTTCAATTGCGCATCAACATCAGCCAGGCTGGCAGCATGCGCCGGCCATGCGCGTTGGGCCAACAACTCGGTACTTTGCGTTTGTAGCATGTTGACCGCAGCCAGGACCATGATCCATCCGAGCAGTAGTAGGAACAGCAGACCACTGGCAGCCCCCACAATCGCACCGTTGAACAGAGCTTTTCTAGTTGAGTTGGGCTTGGTAATTTTCGCCACCAACAGACCCAGCAACATCCAAACTGCAAGCATCACGAATCCCGACAACTGGGAAACCCAAGCGGGAAAAGTTGTCAGGTTGTATAAGAACGGTGTCGGGTCCTCCTTCGTACCGGCGTAAAGATGCGCTGGGTCGTTGAGTGTGCCCAGGACCGACAGTATCAGAGGTGCGGAAAGAACGCTGCCGCACAGCAACGCAAACATCGCATAGGCGATTCCCTGGTTGCGCTTCATCCAATGGCTGACTTGTTCCAAAAAGCCTGGTGGTCGGACAAGGATTGGCTCGCCTTCCAGCCAGTTCTCAAGGTCTTGTGCCAAATCAGCGGCGGATTCATAGCGCTGTGAGGGTTCGCGCTCCAGGCAGTGCATGCAGATTGCTTCCAAGTCACGATCAATGCTGGGCTGCAGCTGGCGCGGCGGACGAATTGGCTGATTCAAGACCTGCATCACCGTGTCGATAGCCGATTTCCCGCGATGGGGTGGCTGCCCTACCAACAGCTCATAGAGCACTGCCCCCAAGGCATAAATGTCCGTGGCGATGGTCAGGGTGTTTCCACCCTCAGCCTGCTCGGGAGACATGTAGCTGGGTGTGCCAAGTAATGCACCCGTCTCCGTCAGCTGGCTGTTCTCGGCAGTGCTCTTGGCCAGTCCGAGATCGGTTAGCAGCGGGTTATCGTCCTCGTCCAGCAGTATGTTGGCGGGCTTGAGATCACGGTGCAGGATACCCCGGACATGGGCATGATGCACGGCTCTCGCCACTTTTGCCATCAACCGAACAGTAGTTGTGGTATCGGCGGAAATCCTTTGGTGATGATCGGCAAGCGAGCCACCCTCGATCAACTTCATCGCATAGTAGGGTTGGCCCTGATGCTCGCCAATGTCGAAAATCGGAACGATTCCCGGATGATCGAGTTTTGCGGCAGCTTCGGCCTCCACATAAAAACGGCGGATATCCTCAGGGGCAGAGAAGCGACCGCCCAGAATCATCTTTACGGCAGCGCTGCGATTCAGCTTCCGATGCCGTGCCCGAAAAACAACTCCCATTCCGCCTCGAGCAATTTGCTCTAGAAGCAGGTAGTCGCCCGCCTGATGCGGGCCAGGCAATTGCTCGGTTCCATCTGGAGACGCTTGACCATCGCTGGACAATCCGCCAGCCGAACTGGCAATTGTAGGATCGTCTCTGTATTCGCCACGGCTTCGAGAGGTATCCAGAGTTTGCTGTGTTTGACAGCGAGCGCACAAGGAAGAGTTGGATTCGCACACCGCTCCGCACTGTTGGCAATGGTCGGCGGCCATGGTCAGTCCTTTGCCATTTGAAAATTGGTCCAACCAACCGCTGTAGAATGAGTCATACTTAATAAACCCTCTGGCCAAAGTCGACGCGGTGATTGCAACTGGCTGCCACAAAGCCATAACCGACTTAAGCTGAAGTGAAGTTTGAAATAGATGTTGAGCCTTAACCGCACGAAGTCTGCTTATTGATTCTGCCTGTTGATTCGGCCAGGAAATGCCAATCTTTGTGAATTCGGCCGAGAATCGACGGTGAAGCATCATTATGACTAATTCCGACCATAGGCCCACCCAAACTGAAGAAACCCGAGAATGGTGAAGAGAATAATCGTCGGAATGAGCGGCGCGTCCGGAGTCATCTACGGCATTCGCACTTTGCTGCACCTGCGGAGCATGCCGGAAGTGCAGTCGCATTTGGTACTATCTGAGGGAGCGCGGATCACGATTCCAATTGAAACGGACTATAAGGTCGATGAAGTAATTGCCCTGGCAGATGTTGTCTACCGACAAGATAATCTAGCTGCCGCCATCTCTTCGGGATCCTTCCAGACTGATGGAATGATGGTGATGCCCTGCAGTATCAAAAGCCTGTCGGCCATTGCCAATTCGTATTCTGACAATCTGCTCGCTCGGGCTGCGGACGTCTGTTTGAAAGAGAAACGCAAGCTGGCACTGGTCGTCAGAGAGACTCCTTTGCATAAAGGGCACCTCGAGCTTCTGATCAAGGCGGCCGATCTGGGAGCAATGATCTTGCCGCCGATGCCAGCTTTCTATCCACAGCCTGAGACGATTGAAGATGTGATCGATCACACCATCGGCAAAGCGTTCGACTATTTTGAGTTGCCGCATACCTTGTTCCGGCGTTGGGGTGAGAAACCGGACTGACAGTTTACTTCAGCAACTGATCCAGTTCTCCGCCGTCACACCATACTCCATGACATTGCGGGCAGCTATCAACAATGATTTCTGCTTTGGTTGCACTGCACACGCGAGTCAACTCACTGCCGTCGCGAGGGCAGCGGGCCTTTTTACGGTTGAGCTCCTCACGTAGCGTGCCGCCTCGAATGGGCATCAGGCTAGCTCGTCTGGTATCCAGCAGCTGGGGCAACTCGCGCTCGTCGAACCAGACCCCCTGACACTTGCCACACCGATCGACTTCAATTTCATTAATGACCGTTGAGGAAAGCTGTTCCGATTCGCATTTGGGACACTTCATAGCCATACTCTCCCGAGTTTTTCCGTCCAATCTCGCTTGCCGACATCGTCTGTCACACCAGGCCGCCTGGCTGCGACCTTAGGAGCCCGAGCTGGACTTGCCCGGCCCACGCATTTTCCTTGTTCATAAGTAGATTTATTGCAAAACATCGTGCTGTTTTGATTTTCTGCGAATTGTTCGAAAGCGCCCAACACAAGGCAACTGTTTCGCAGCATTTGCCCCAAGCCTCGCGGTGGCCGGGCTTACAGCTCAATCACGCTGAAGTTTGCTGCTTTTCCCAAATTGGGGCTCCATTTTTAAGCTGCGGATTTTGAAGGCTCCATATGCAGAAGCTCGCGCAGAAAATATACTGAGCATCTCTCCCTGCAGCGCCAGCCGCCAAACCAAATTGCAGCCGGGCTGTGCGAACGCTGCTAATCGTGCAGCCTCGCTTGACCGTCCAGCGATGTTTACATCTCAATCGTAATGCCAAATGTACTTGTCGTGGAAGATGATCACGATACCCGTGATAATCTGTGTGACCTATTAGAGCTCGACGGATTTTTTGTGGACGTGGCCGGGACGGCCAAGGACGCTCTGGCTTCGCTCGCGGAAAAGGCATTTGACATTGTCATCTTGGACCGTCGGCTTCCGGATGGGCTGGCTGAGGAACTTCTGCCAGGCTTGGTGGTATCGGCTCCCGAGACGGATTTCGTGGTGGTAACCGGTTATGCCGATATGGATAGCACCATTGCAGCGATGCGAAGTGGAGCTGCGGACTACATTTTAAAACCCATCAATCCGGAAGCCTTTCGGGCGCGTTTGCAAGGCCTCCTGGAACGCAGGCGGATCAAGCGGGAGTTGCACGATGAACAGCAGCTTGCCGAAAAGATCTTGAGCACGGCAGAGGCAATCGTGCTGGTGTTGAATTGCGAAGGTAAAATTTTGCGATTCAACCCGTATCTGGAGAAGTTAACCGGTCGAACCTTGAGCGAGGTACAGGGTCTGGATTGGGTCGAGACCTTCATCCCACTCCGCGAGCGGTCTCGGGTACAAGATGTGTTGAAGGCCACGGTCGCCGGAAGAGAGACCAGCGGAACTGTCAATAAGATTGAAACACGCCGTGGCGAGTTTCGCGAAATACGCTGGTCAAACACAACGCTCAAGGACGAGCAAGGCCAAGATGTGGCCGTGTTGTCGATTGGCTTGGACGTCACCGATTTCATTGCCTCGCAGAACCGCGCGTTGCAGGCGGAAAGATTGGCAACCATCGGGCAAATGATGGCGGCTCTGGCGCATGAGAGCCGCAATGCACTTCAACGCATCCAGGCCAGCTCCGATCTGCTTGGCTTGGAAGTCGAAGGCAATGCTCAAGCGGAGTCGGATCTTGCCAAACTGCGGCGGGCAGCGTCCGATTTGAACCGGCTCTTAGAAGAAGTGCGATCTTTTGCAGCGCCTATTCATTTGAAACTCGAGTCCGTTCGGCTTTCTCATATTCTCGATCAGGCTTGGGGGCATTTGGAGCTTCACAAACAGCAGCGCGATTCGCAGCTCAATGTCAAGTTGGATCCGGATTTGGATTTGGAACTTGACGTGCTGCGTTTCGAACAAGTGTTTCGCAATTTGTTTGAGAACGCACTGGCGGCCTGTAAGGATCCCGTCACGATCAGCGTCACCAGTCATCTGGAAAATGGCAGCTTGGAATTGGCAGTTCAGGACAACGGCCCCGGTATCGAAGCTCCGCACGTACAAAAGGTGTTCGATGCTTTTCACACCACCAAAGACACTGGGACCGGCTTGGGGCTGGCTATCGTGCAGCGGATTGTCCAAGCGCATCGAGGAACCATTCATGTTGATGAGGCTTGCGATAGAGGCGCTCGATTTGTGATCCGATTACCCCATTCATCCCATAATTCGCGTCAGTGTTCCGGGAAATTTGATGGCCAGTGAGCAGGAAGAGCGTCTCAACGCGATCTTGGAAAACGCGGTTGATGCAATCATCATCATTAACGAGCATGGGATTATCGAATTGGCTAATCCCGCTACCTCACACATGTTTGGCTACCAACAACATGAGTTGTTGGGGGCCAATATTAGCATCTTGATGCCAGAACCGATTCGTTCCGAACATGACGGCTACTTGCACAATTATCGCGCGACCGGCAAGAAAAAGATCATTGGAGTCGG
>JANSWS010000299.1 GCA_024743355.1 bacterium | reverse complement strand
GGCAAGAATTTCCGGATGCATGCTTCGTCGGCTTAAGGCGGAGTCCGAGCGAGGCGGTTCCTTCACAGCTGAGTTCCATCCGAGGCGGTGTTGCGGCTTTCGGCAATTCGGTTTACGACCCCCGCATCGTGGATGGTTTCGCGCGCTTGCTGGCGTATTACTGGGCGTGCTTGGAGCAAAATGCGAACAAGCTTGGACCAGGACGGTTTCAGGTGATCGAGTATCGCCAATTGCTAAGCATGAACCAGAGTGATTTAGCGGCTGTTCTTCAAGGATTGTCCTACGAAGTTTCTTCGGACGACGCCTGTCGATTGTCGGAACAACTGGCTTCTTCCAAGAATTACCGTAGTCGCCACGAGTATTCACTAACCGAATTTGGATTATCCGAAGCTTACATCAATGATCTGTTTGCGCCGGCGAACAAGAAGGGAGCCATCGAAACGTCGTGTCAAGCGGATTCACAATTTTCCTCTCCGCAGCATTGGATTACCCATGGATGCAGTAAGGCAGTTGAACCCGAGTCTGAGGTCTTTGTCGCCAACAGCGATACCGCGAGCCTCTAGCAGTTTACGAGTTGCCATAGTTTCCGACGCTATTCATGGGCGGAATGGCGTGGGGACATACTACCCAGATTTGGTGCAGCATCTTGAACAATACGTTGCGTCCATCGACTTGTTAGCGCCCGAGGTGGAACGCGATTGCGAAATGGAAAGCTTCTCCCTGCCGATGCCCGGTGACAGGACGCAGCGCATGGCTTGGCCCAACACCCAGCGTTTGTACGCCCGATTGGATGGCCTCCAACCGAATGTGATTGTGATCCCTTCGCTGGGGGCCTTCAGCTATTTCGCCATGCGCTTCGCCAAGCAGCGCAGGATTCCCTTTGCGATTGTCAATCACACGAATTTTGACCATCTGCTATCGCTTTATTGGCCGAGTTGGATTGCTTATCCATTTCGCCGCGGCTTACGCAAGCTGAACGGCTGGCTTTGTCGTCAAGCAAGCGCGGTGGCAGCCATGAACTCGGATGCGTTTGTGGAGGCAAATCAAGCGGGTTCGCCTTTTGTGCGAGTCATGGGGACACCGCTTTCATTCGACTTCTTGAATACGCCGGTCAGACCGCTTGGCGATTCTATTGAACGCGTCATATTTGTAGGACGGCTGGCCGAGGAGAAGGGAGTCGATGAGATTCTCCGCGCTTCCAGGGCTTTGCCGGGCATTCGCTTTGCCATTGCGGGGGACGGTCCGTTGCGGCACAAAGTGCAAGTTGCGGCAGGTCAACAAAGCAATGTCGAATATCTGGGTTGGATTGATCGACGCCGCGTGCTGCAGGAAATGGATACCAGCCAGCTGCTGTTGCTGCCCTCGATTTTCGAGACCTTTGGTACCGTCGCGCTGGAAGCCCTGGCTAGACAGCGGCTGGTATTGGCCAGCCGCAATTGCGGCATTGCCAAGTGGCCTTCCTTAGCCGCTGGTATCATGTATATCCAGCCAGAGGAAGCAGTGGCCGCCGCGCTGCAGCGGGTTGTGGAGATGCCGGGAAAATCACGGCGGGAGATCGCACAAACCAGCTGGGATGCCGTACGCATTTTTAATGATCATACGATTCGAATCTGGCTTAAATTCCTGTGCGATGCCGCTGGTAGCGGGTATCGCCAACTTCCACAGAATGCAAACGTTACAAGCAAGGCGGAGCGTGTCGCGCATCCCAGGTAATGCATTATGAATGCTCTTTCCCAAGCCGACGCGACGGTAGTCATTCGGGCTTCACGCGTGAACGGCTGGACGGAAGCTGCCGCCAATGCCGCGCAACTACGGGCTCTGGTGTCCATCCACGATGTAATGCCGAGCAATCTACAGCAGATTACGGAGCTCTTGGAAATCTGCGCGCGGCATAACATCCGGCATCCGACTTTGCTGGTGGTTCCCGGGCTTGATTGGTCCGATCAACAAATTGAACAACTGCACCAATGGCAGCGTGCGGGTTGCGAGCTGGCCGGACATGGCTGGGTACACCGCTGCCGACATCCAACCAACTTGAGTCATCGAGTTCATAGTCTGGTACTCTCTCGGGACGTGGCCGAGCATCTGAGCCGTTCGTCGGCTGAAGTGCTGGAGTTGATGTCGCGCTGTGCCCGTTGGTTTGAGAAACATGATTTCGAGTTGCCAAAACTCTATGTCCCGCCAGCTTGGGCATTGGGTAAAGTTAGCGCGAATGAGCTGCTGCGGCAACCGTTTTCGATGATTGAAACTATCAGCGGCGTGACCTTCGCGCATCAGCGGCGGCAACTACGATTGCCACTGCTGGGGTTTGAAGCTGACAACCAGCTGAGACGGGTCTGTTTAACAAGTTGGAACCGTCTGATCCGCTGTAATTTGCGGAAGACGAGTTGCGTCCGCATTTCCATTCATCCCAACGATCACCGTCTCCTACTGGCTGATGATCTTTGCCGCTCTCTTCAGTTGCCGATGCAACCCATCCGCTACGACGCGCTATTGGGCTTCAAGTGAGAAAGGCATTCACCAGGCAGAAATGCTGGTTGCGAGCAGCTAGAATGGGAGGCTGGGTTGGCTGCTGGAATCGCCGGGTGTTCGGCAGAGAAAGACAGATGAGAAATCGCACATGAATGCACTGCAACGTTCCCTCATATCCCTGGGCATACTGGGAGCTGGAGTCGGAGGATTTCTGTAGATGGGAACGCCGCAGGTTGATACGCGACCGCCCATGCAAGCGGCTCCTCAGGTGGTCGACTTGACGACGGCGGTTGAGCACAACGATGGTATTGAATTCGAAGTGGATGGCCTGGTGGTGCCTTATCGCGAGGTGGATATCGCCGCCCAGGTCAGCGGGCGAATCGTCTTCAAAGCCGACAATTGCCGCATTGGCCGGGCGGTCAAGACGGGCGACTTGTTACTGCAGATTGAGAAGCAGGACTACGAGATTGAAGTCAAGCGTTTGGAAGAGGCGGTGGCGCAGGCCGAGGCTATGCTTGGGGAACTCGATGCCGAAATCGACACCATTGCAAATCAGATCGATACCGCGGAAGCGCAGTTGGAGATAGCCAGCCGTCAGTTGAAACGCAGTCTTGAGTTGGAAGAACGCCGCATCACTTCCGATGTGGAAGCCGAGGAAGCCCGTGTGGCGGAACTGAGTTCACGCAATGCCTTGCAAACCTTGAAGGACCAACGCAATTTGTTGATTCGTAGACGCACGAGATTGGAGAGTGCGAAGAAGCTGGAAGTCGCCAATCTTGAGCAGGCTGAGTTGGCATTGAGCCGGACCGAGATTCGCTCACCCTTGGATGGTGTGGTGGTTACAGAAAATGTCGAGCAAGACGGATACATTCAGGCGGGCAATGTTTTACTGCGATTGCAGGACAGTTCACGCCTGGATGTCACGTGCAAACTGAGGATGCACGAGATGAACTGGCTGTGGCAAAGTGCAGAAGGGCAGGCGAACCCGCAAGAAGTTGAGCCGAATGCGCTGGAAAACTCTAGTGATACGGCTTCATCATTGGCTTACCATTTTCCAAAGACTCCCGCGACGGTCGTGTTCAAGTTAGGGCCGACCTCTTACGAGTGGCAGGGCGTGGTGGACCGGTATGACGGTGCGGGAATAGACAATCAGACACGCATGATTCCCTGTCGGGTCCATGTCGATGATCCGCTGCAAGTCAGTGTCAAGGAGGGCGGAGCTGCGACTTACGCCAAGTCCAATCCTCCCACATTGATGACAGGCATGTTTGTCGAGGTATGGATACGAGCACAGCCCCCCATCCCGTTGGTGCGAGTTCCGCAGCAAGCGGTTCAGCCGGGGAATCAGGTTTGGACAGTCGAGAACGGCAAGCTCAAGCCCAAGAAAGTTACTGTGGCCACGTCGGATGCCACGGACGTTATCGTTTATCAAGAGGTTGGTGGACTGCAAGCCGGTGATCGGATTGTGGTTTCGCCCATCGCCACTCCGATAGAAGGCTTAGCCGTGGTGGATGCAGCATCCGCGCCACCGCCGTCGGCGGGACCGGGACGTGGTTCTGGCGGAGATCGGAAAGGAGGAGGACCGGCTGGTGGCGGAGGTCGCAACAAGCCTGTTTCGACCGATCGTGGGGCGGGAGCGGCAAGCAATTCCGCCCGTTCAGGAGGTGACTCATGAGATCGATTGTGCGGGCTTCCATTTTAAACCACTCGGCTCTCAATCTGTGCATGATTGCCGTGCTGGGAGTGGGGTGGTACTGCTTGAGTTCGATGCGTCGCGAGTCGTTTCCCGAATTTGAGTTGGATCGCATTACGGTGACGGTGCCCTACCCCGGAGCCGCGCCGCAGGAAGTTGAGGAGGGAATTGGACAAAAGATCGAAGAAGCGGTGCGGTCCATTGAGGGAATTAAAAAGGTCACCACGGTGGCCATGGAAGGGAGTTGCAGTGTGGTTCTGGAGCTCATTCCCGGGGCTCGATCGGCGGACCGCGTGTTGGATGAAGTGAGATCCGAGGTAGATCGCATTCCGAGTTTTCCACTGGAGGCGGAAGAGCATCAAGTGACCTTGGTCACGAACCGCCGTCCATCGATTCGCGTCGGTGTCCTGGCGCCGGAGTCCTTCACAGCCGACGGGCGTACCATGACGGTCGAAGATGAATTGCAGTTGCGCGAGGTGGCGGAACGCGTGCGTGACGATCTGCTGGCTTTGCCCAACGTGGCCCAGGTGGATTTTATGGCCGCTCGCAATTATCAGATCGATATCGAGATTCCCGAGGAGACGCTGCGCTCACATGGACTGACATTGCGGCAGGCGGCCGAAATCATTCGGCGCGAGAACCGCGAACTGCCGGCGGGATCGATTCGCAGCCAGTCGCAAGAGGTCTTGCTGCGCGGTAACAACCGCAGGACCAGCGGTCAGGAATTAGCCGAGCTGCCCTTAGTCACTGAGCCCGGAGGAGGCGTGCTGACCGTGGGGGATTTGGGGAAGGTGCGAGATGAATTCACGGATTCAACCGCGGTTAACGTCATCAACGGTGAGCCTGCGTTGGCACTTTCTGTTCAGCGGAGTACTTCACAAGATCTCTTTGAAATGATCGATGACGTCTACGCGTACATCGATCGGGCTAACGCTCGCGATGGTTCCAACGTATTGCCGCCCGGATTTCGCTTGATGACGTGGAGCGATGAATCGGTCGAAGTTCGCGGACGATTGGACCTGTTGCTTTCCAATGGTCTGCAAGGGTTAGTCATCGTCTTTGTTTTGCTACTGCTGTTCTTAGATCCCAAGCTTGCGTTCTGGGTGGCCATGGGGATTCCCATTGCGCTGTTTGGCTCCGGGATCTTTCTCTACTTGACGGGGCAAACGCTGAACCTGATTTCGTTGTTTGCCTTTGTTATGGCGCTGGGCATTGTAGTGGATGACGCGATCGTGGTTGGTGAGAATGTGTTCTCGCATCGTCAGATGGGAAAGTCCTATCTTGAAGCGGCCATCGATGGAACGGTTGAGGTTGTGCCATCGGTGACGACCGCCGTGGCCACCACCATGGTAGCATTCGCACCGCTGCTGTTCGTAAGCGGCACGATGGGTAAGTTCAGCGCTGTGATGCCCGCAGCCATTATGGCGATGTTGGCGGTATCTCTGGTCGAATGCGTCACCATCCTGCCCTGCCATTTGGCCTACAAGGAAAGTATCTTTTTCAAGATCATCGACACGGCCTTGTTCGTCTTCCGTCCGCTGTTGAAAGTGGCGGGAGCGGCGAATCGCCTGGCCAGCGGTGGGCTGGAGTGGTACATCCGCAAGATCTACGTTCCAACTCTCGAGTGGGCTCTGAACCACCGGATCATTGTTGTGGCTGGGTGTGCCACAGCGCTGTTGCTGACCGGCGGGATGTATCGCTCGGGAATCATCAAATACAGCATTTTTCCCCGTGTCGATGGCAACACATTAAACGCCACGGTCGTTTTCCCCGACGGAACTCCGGAAAGCGTGACCCTGGCGGCTACCAAGAAATGCGAGGACGCCTTCTGGGAGTTGGCGGAAGAATATGCCCAGCGGGGCAACCCGATTGCCAAGAACTCCTACCGTGTTGTGGGAGCTACCGTCTCGGGTGGAGGTCCCGGTGGTTCTGGCGTAGCATCCAGCGGTGGTCATCGGGGAAGCGTCGAAATTGAACTGATCAATTCTGAGGATCGGGGCGTCCATAGCCGCATTATTGTGGATCAGTGGCGACAAAAGGTTGGCTTGATCGCGGGGGCTGAGGAACTGACGCTGGGGACGCGATCCTTTGGTCCCGGGGGCACGCCCATTGAATTCAAATTGTTGGGGCCTGCGTCTGCCGTGGATTCGCTGGAGCAAGCGGTGGAGCGGAGCAAGCAGAAGTTGGCTGAGTACCAGGGCGTGTACGACATCAAGGATGACTCGGTCCCCGGAAAATGGGAGTATCGATTCCGCATTAAGCCCGAGGCATTTGCCATGGGAGTTCGCACGGCGGACCTGGCGGAGACGGTGCGGGCGGCTTATTACGGAGAAGAGGTCCAGCGTGTGCAACGCGGCCGGCATGAAGTCAAAATCATGGTCACCTACCCGCGCCAAGATCGCAAGCTGTTAGCCAACTTCGATGAGATTCGCGTGCGATTGGAAGACGGTGTCGAGCGGCCAATTACGGAGTTGGCCGAGGTCGACATCGTACGTAGCTACTCCGAAATCAACCGTATCGACCAGGCACGCTCGATTACCGTCTCCTCAAATTTGGATGAGACTGTCGGCAACGCGGAAGAGATCGTGGCCGATCTTCAGGCGAGCTTTGTGCCTGAGTTACTGCGCGACTATCCAGATCTACGCGTTCGCTGGGAGGGCCAGCAAGAGCAGCGAATGGAGTCGATGGGAAGTCTATTTAATGGATTCATTGTTGCCTTGCTGATCATGTTTGTCTTGCTGGCAATCGAATTCAAATCAGCCGCTCAGCCGATCCTGGTGATGCTGATTATTCCCTTTGGCATGTTGGGCGCCGTGATAGGGCATGTCATCATGGGGCTGCCTCTGACTCTTTTCAGTTTCTACGGCATCATTGCCTTGACTGGCATTGTAGTGAACGACTCGATCGTGCTCATCGATTTCATCAATTCGCGGGTTCGAGCTGGCGTGCCGGTGACGGAAGCCATCCATGACGCGGGTATTCGCCGTTTTCGGCCGGTATTGCTGACCACGATCACCACGATCGGAGGGCTGATGCCGATTCTCTTGGAGTCTTCCATTCAGGCTCAAATTCTGATTCCAATGGCCACAAGCATCGCCTTTGGCGAGTTCTTCGCTACGATCGTCGTGCTCTATCTGGTGCCGGTAAGCTACTCGCTGTACTGGGCCGCCGGCGGACGGCTGCACTCCAAAGAGCTGGATGAGATGACGCATACTGTTGAGGTTGGAATTCAGGGAACGCAGACTCCCGAGTCCAATGTGGAGCCTGCATTGAACCCTAGCTGAGAATGGTGCCGGCGCTTGGCGGCGCCGAAATATTTCGCTTAGAAACGATCCAACAACCGAAGAGTACCGTGGCCACGGGCAATGCAGCGAGACTCTTCCGCATGCGCTCGTACGCAGCTGTTCCCGAGGAGTTAGAACCATGCATCACAAACTCGGCCTTGGCTTTTCCCATTCGCAGAGTTTCAGAAAAACGCTGCTGCTCTGCTTGCTGACAAGCGGAATGTCGGCCGTGCACGTGTTCATAGCGCAACTGGCAAAGGCGGCCGATTCACGGCCCAACATTATTTTGTGTATGGGGGATGATCATGGATGGGAAGAGACCGGCTACAACGGTCATCCGCACGTTGTCACACCGACACTGGATGCGATGGCGGCAAGCGGGTTGCGGCTCGACCGATTTTATGCCGGACATCCGACCTGTTCGCCGACTCGGGGCAGTGTGCTGACGGGAAGGCATCCGAATCGCTACGGCACTCTGGCTCCCAATTATTCGATTCGACCAGAGGAAATCACGTTGGCGCACCTGTTGCGCGAATCGGGTTATGCCACGGGGCATTTCGGCAAGTGGCACCTGGGACCGGTCAAAGCAGACTCACCGACAAACCCGGGGGCGATGGGGTTTGACTACTGGCTATCTCACGACAACTTCTTTGAATTGAATCCGCCGTTATCGCGGAATGGTGCTGCACCCCAAGTGTTGATGGGTGAGAGCTCGGAAATTCTGGTTGAGGAGGCTCTTGGCTTTGTTCGCAAAGCCAAGATTGAGTCGAAGCCATTCTTTGTGGTCATCTGGTTTGGCTCACCCCACGAGCCCTATAGTGGATTGGAGCGAGATCTAGCGATTTATGACGATCTTCCAGAAGAACTGGCTGGAACCAGCGTTGAATTGACATCGAACGAAACGGGCATGCCCACCAGGCGACCGTTGAGAGATGTACTCCGCGAGCGCTATGCAGAGATTACAGCCATGGACCGAGCCATGGGGGTGTTGCGGGAGGGCTTGGAGCAAGAGAGTGTTCGCGATGACACTTTGATTTGGTACTGCGGCGACAACGGGACGCCGGCGTCCGGGGTACTGGCATCTCCCTTGCGAGGCCAGAAGGCACAAATGTACGAGGGAGGCATTCGTGTACCAGGGATCATTGAATGGCCGGCCAGAGTGCGAGCAGCTCGCGTGAGCCAGGTGAATGCGGTGACCAGCGACATGTTTCCCACCATCTGCGGGCTGGCCGGAATCCCGCTGCCAGATCGGCCTCTGGACGGGATTGACCTGACACCTGTCATCGATGGACGCATGGCTCGGCGCCCTCAGCCGATTTTCTTTTGGAGTTTCCGTTTCGCGGAGGAAGCCGCCAAAGGCCGTGAGCCCTACCTGACGCTTGATCAGCAAACGGGCACGACTCCACTAGTCAAGTTGATGCATGGGATTGCTACTCGCAATTTCGTGAATTACCGTCATCCTCAGATCGAGGAATCCGACTACATGGGCCCGCGTGTGGTATTGGATAATGATTACAAATTGGTCATTGGTGAGGAGGCCGAAGGAAGTCAGCAGTTGTTTGATCTCAGCCAAGATCCTGGAGAACGCCATAATTTGCTGGAAACCCACGCGGAGATTGCGGTCGGATTGGAAGTCCAACTCAGAGCCTGGCAGACTTCTGTGCTGAACAGTCTGACAGGTGCCGATTACTGATGCCTTATCGGCGCCTTACCAACCGTAGCTACCGTCGCCAGACGGTGAACGACGTCGACCACACTCTGGCGAGCGTGGCTACGGGTAAGAGTTCATCTGCCGCTCGCCTTAATACAGTGCCATCGAGAGCTTGCGACGATATTTCTGTGTTAATTCAGAATCATCTCCCAGAACGCGAAAGACATTGACCATGAGCTCTCGGGCTTGCTCACCCAGGTTGGCACGATCGCGTTCCACCAGTTTCAGGCAGATGTCAAAGGCTTCCTCGTAGAGTTGGGCACCAGCCAGAGATTCGGCCAATTCGAATTGCACCGCCAGGTCATCTGGATTTTGCTGAGCTTGTTGACGAATCGTTTCGAGATCGTCATTCGCGTGCTGTAGCAAGCCCAGCTCGGAGCGAATTCTTTCACACTCGGGCTCCAGGAAGCCGCGTTTCTCCAATTCGTCCAATAGTTGCTTGCAGGCCTCCAAATCGCCTTTTTCTTTCAGAACCTGTAGGAGAGCGACTTTGGCCTGATCTCCACCACCGCCGCTTTCCAGCAGTTCCCTCAGTTGCGACTCGGCCTTGGCGGGATCGGCAGCCATACATCGTTTTGCTTCGAAGATGGAAACGGATTGAAAGCACTTTTCCAGCCATTCCCGAAGGGCAGGCTCCGGCAAGACACCTTGGAAGAAATCGATCACTTGCTCGTCCAGGATGGCGTAGACGGCCGGTATGCCCGCGACCGAGAACTGGCGGGCCGCCAAGGGTGAATGATCCGTATTCGCTTTCACGAGTGTGAATTTGTCCTGGAACTCTTCGGCCAACTTCTCCAGGATCGGTGCCAGCATTCGGCAGGGTGCACACCATTCCGCCCAGAAATCGACGACTACCAGCCCCAATTGGCTGCGGACCATTACGTCGGTTTCAAAGCGGTCATCATTCGTATTGATCACTTGAAATCCTTCTGCCGACATCAGACTCTCACTCCAGGAATAAAAACGTTTGCCACGGTTCGCTTTGATTTTTCGGACAGGTTTTCGGCGTGCGACGGTTGAATCC
>JANSWS010000240.1 GCA_024743355.1 bacterium | reverse complement strand
TCAGGTCCTCGAGTTCAAACCGGTCTCCGACCTCGTAGATCATCGCATGCTGCCGGCTGACGGCACCGATATCAATCGTCACATCACAATCGGGATGTCTTCCCAGCACGGTTTCCGGCTTGCTAATTTCGAAGCGTTTGCCAAAGCCAGAACCACTAATTGCAGTCAGAAATGCCATTTTTCATCAGATCCAGGGTAGGGCCTTGCGTGGCTTTCGGACTTAAGAAACTTAGCGATCTTGGAAGCCCAGAAGCACCATGCCAACTGCTCGACCTACCTGGGCGCTTCGGGCGTCTGGCCGGGAAGTCCTTCGGCAGCAGCGGCTACCTACTATTCTGGTTCGACAGCCAGCGCGGCGTCAATGAGTAGACGAAAAGCTTCACCGGCCGAAGAATCGTAGGGCTCATTCGGAATCCCGTTTCGCTCCACGACCTGTTCAGCTCGCTGCAAGAATTCGCGGATTTGTTCGTCGCTGAGAGGATTCAGCACCTCCAGGCTCTGGCCGCGTTCCCGGACCCGGGAGCAGTTTTGAATGGTAAATTCAACATCATTGCGACTTAATTTACGATCCGCGGAACCCCGTAGCAGTCTTTGGCTGATTCGCTCTAATGCGGCCTGCTCGGTTTCCGTGAGACCTGACTGCTCGGCCTGCTGCTGAATGGATTCAATGCCCCCCCAGAGTAAAACCGGGTTGTCTTGCAGGCAATTACGCAGTCTAGTCAGCTGCTGCTTGTCGATCGTACGCTGCTCAAGCATCGGCAGCAGTCGCTGCAACTCGCCCACAATGGCCTTGCGATCGACTTCAGATAACTGGCTGGTTTCAACCCATGGGATGAGCTGTTGCTCGATCGAACGCTTCGCCAGTGGATACTGGTCACTGAACATGAAGAAACTGCCGAATGCGCAAACGGCGCACAGAGTCGCCAGTCCCAGGATCGAGACGACCAGACAAGCTGGCCCGAGCGAGGGTTCCTTGGGTTGCGGGGTTTCCGCCTGCGTCGGACGCTCGCCGGCACCCGTTGGGGATGAATCCTCTTCGCTCAATGCTCTGCCTGCCTTGTTCTTGTAGAAGCGCTATCAACCCGCACTGCGACTGTCCATTGATCCGCAGAAAACCAGCCCGCCACAACGAATTCTGGTTCAACCGGTGCAGAAAAGTTATGCCATCGCCGCAACTTTTCAGATCTTGTAGTCGATGCCGACAATCTCAAAACGCAATTTCCCCTTGGGAACTTGGATCTCCACTTGGTCCCCGACTTTCTTTCCCATCAGCCCCGCTCCAATGGGACTTGTCGAGAGAATTTTGCCTTGGTCGTAATCCTCATCGCCGACACCCACCATGGTGAACTGTTCTTCGTCGTCGTAGTCCAGGTCTTTTACGGTAACCGTGGCCAGCAGCCCAACCTGATCGCGGTTTAGCTTTGCCGGATCGATGATAAAGGCATTGGCGACCATGGCCTTGAGTTCGTTAATCTTCGCCTGCAGCATGCCCTGGTTTTGGCGTTGTCCGTGATACTCCGCGTTCTCTTTCAGATCACCTTCTGCCCGCGCTTCGGCAATTTTCTCCGTGATCTTGGGCATCTCTTCGGTTTCCAGACGCTCGATCTCAGCACGCAGTTCGTTGTATTTGTCGCGGGTCATCGGAAACATATCCGACATCATGGACTCCCTTGGAATTACGGTCGCATTGGGGACGCGTCGCAGGCAGACGGCTGCCAGTGATTGGCCCTGTATGTTTGGGTGGGCGCTTGGCCTGCGTGCGTCAGACACATCTTACAAAAAACAAAACCTCTTTCCCCGGGCGGAGAAAGAGGCCAAAAACTTCTTCTGGACAACGACTATCGTTAGGATTGGCCCCGTCATTGTCAAGTCGGATAACTTCCGCAGCGGGCCAGGTTCCTGAAACTTTGCAAGTTGCCAAAGCTCCCGGTTGCAGGCAGAGTCTGGTGCTGGTGAACTCTTTTCTGAAGCAGCCCTTACGCCGCGGAATCCACCAGCAGTGGTGGCATGGGACAATCCAGCAAGTCTGAGATGCCTCGCAGCAATTCCGCTTCCTGCCACTTGACCTGTTGATCCGCACAGATGGCGGCGGCGCAGGCATCGACAACTCTACCGCGGTGTTTGGCCGCTACCTGGTTCAGTTTTGCCAAAATCGGCATCAGTCGGTCGAGAGCATCACTTTGCGGGGCCTGGTAGGCCAGCGATAGTTCCGGCAAATGCTGGCTGGCTTGCTCAAAGGCTTCCCGTGCTGTGGCTTGAGGGTTCCCAGCGGAAGCGACTGTGGATAGCAGCACGGAACATTCGTGGCTGAAACGCTGAAGGCCGTAATAGCGAACAGGCGTCTGACGGACCGGTTCGAACTGCGGCCGCAGGTGCCTTAGCAAGACTTGTGCCAGCATCCATTCAAACAACTCGATCTTCTGATCGGCTTTTGCCAGCCGCACAAAGCAACGCTGGAAATTCTGGAACTGGGATGGGCTCATGGATCGCAATGCAGGCAGGGACATGTCGACCAGCGGCAACCTCGCACGGATGTCCAAAGCATCGATCATAGGCATGCGCTTCAGCACTAGCTGAAGAACGTCTGCCGCAGCGTTCTGCTCAAGTGTTAGCAGTTGCGATTGACGCACACTGGGATCTTTATCGAGTAGCAAGCCGTAGATGATCGCCCGCGAGCCGTAGGGATCGTGCACGTCTTCCAGCAATTCGGTGGGCAAATCTCGGATGATCTGCGCGGCGTAATGGCCGTGTTGGCGGGTCGGTTCGCCAATTTGTTCGGCAGCATGGTCAACGACTGCTATGGGAACGTCCGCGTCGGCCGAGGAGGCCGCATCCGACACGGAGGCTGCCGCAAATCCTGACGTACCCTCGGCAGCCAAAGAGGCGGCTGGCACCGCAGCCGCAAGAAACTTTCCATCCCAGTTGGGTTCAATAGCGAGAATGCGTTTTGCCAAGGGAGGGTGGGTGGCCCACAAACCGGAAATTCCCTCCCAGACTCCCTGCGAAAAATACATATGGCTGGCTTCCGCCGCGTTTGCTGTCTTCAGTTTGGAGCCAGCCGTGGAGCCACCAATCCGCTTCAACGCGCCGGCAATGCCCGAGGGATTACGAGTGAATTGAACGGCCGACGCGTCGGCAAGAAATTCACGCTGTCGAGATACGGCTGCTTTAATCAAGTTACCGAAGAACATCCCTAGGTATCCCAGCACGATCGCGGCAATGGCGATGGCCAAAATCAGGACGATCACCTGGCCGCTTCCCTTACTGTCGCCCCGCGATCGGCGAGGCCCCGAGTAGGCCAACGAACGCAGGATGAATTGTCCCGCCAAACCGATCATCAAGATGCCATACAGTATTCCGATCAAGCGAATGCTCATCCGCATATCGCCATTCAAGATATGGCTGAATTCGTGGGCAATGACTCCTTGTAATTCGTCACGGGTTAGCTGTTCGGCGCAGCCGCGTGTGATTCCCAAGACAGCATCGCTGGGCGAATAGCCGGCAGCAAATGCGTTGATACCGCTCTCTTCCAAAATAAATACTGGCGGTACAGGAGTGCCGGAAGCAATTGCCATCTCCTCGACTATATTCAGCAGTCGCCGTTCCACCGCATCCTGGGAATTCGGAAAGATGCGCTTACCGCCTAAGCTCTCCGCCACACGCGTGCCGCCGCCGAGAGTGAGCTCGGAAGTCTTGAAGATCGAGCCCAGGACAATGATCAGCAGCGCGACCCCGGCGGCCACCAGAGGTACGATCCATTGCTGGGGATAGTCCGCCAGTGAACGCGGTTCACGCATCTGGCTTTGCATGTAGATGGCTGCAACCAGTGCCACGGCCCCGACGATGCTGACCACGGCCATGGAGAATAGAAAAACCAGCCAGGCGGTGCTGCGCTGCGCCGCAGCTTGACGTTGAAAAAAATCGGTCGCCATGGAATCCGTTATTGCTCTTCGGGCTTAGAACGAAACCTTGGGGGCATCTGCAATGGCCGCACTGTCAAACTCCAGCAACTGTGCTTCGTCGTTGAAACCAAAGATGCCTGCGACTGCCACGGGTGGAAAGGATTCCCGGTAGGTGTTGAAAGTCGTGGCCGCGTCGTTGTATGCCTGTCGGGCGAAGGCTACCTTGTTCTCCGTGGAAGTGATCTCTTCGGTCAGCTGGGCCATGTTCTGATTGGCCTTTAGGTCAGGATAGGACTCGGAAAGTGCGAACAGCCTGCCTAGAGCACCGGTAAGGCCTTGTTCCGCGCCGGCCAGGGCCTGCATGGCTGCGGCGTTGGAGGGATCCGCAGCTGCCTGTTGAAGTCCACTGACCGCTTGATTCCTGGCGTTGATGACCGCCTCCAGCGTCTCACGCTCATGCTTCATGTAGCCCTTGACGGTTTCCACCAGATTAGGAATCAAGTCATAGCGCCGCTTGAGTTGCACTTCAATCTGAGAAAACGCGTTCTCGTAACGGTTGCGCAAGGCGACCAAGCGGTTGTAGATGCTGGCTATGAACAACCCGATCAACACGAAAGCGATTGCGAGAGCGGCCAAGAATCCCCAAACCATAAGTCAGCTCCAATCCAATAATGGTGAACGTATTGCGCAGCCATTCCGCCGGCGGGCTGCCGTGATCTTGTCGCGGCTACTCATAGCGGAGAGCGTCGATGGGATCCAAACGACTGGCTCTCCAGGCTGGGTAGTAGCCAAAGATGATGCCCACACCAGCGGAAAAGACGAGTGCGACTAAAGCTGCGGGAAAGCTTATCACAATTGGCCAAGGACGTCCGGATGAGACGGCGTTAATCAGCGTGGTTAATCCGACCGAGGCCCCCACACCGATGGCCACTCCGATCAGTCCTCCAATCAGGGAAAGCACCATCGACTCCACCAGGAATTGCATCAAGATGTCTCGGCCTCTGGCGCCTACGGCCATGCGGATGCCGATCTCGCGGGTCCGCTCGGTAACTGAGACCAGCATGATATTCATGATACCCACGCCACCGACCACCAAGGATATGCCGGCAATCGCCGCCAGCATGAGCGTCAATGTGCCTGTGATGATGCTAAACACATTTGCGATTTCGGTGGTATTGGCAACTTCAAAGTCGGCCGCCTGGCCCAGCCCGATCTTGTGGCGATCGAGTAGCAAATTCTGCATTTCAATCTCGGCGGACTTCATCAGCTCCGTGCTTCGGGCCGAGGCCATGATGATATTTACGGTATCGAAGTTGCTTCCCTGGAGCCGCTTGCGGACCGTTGTGTAGGGCATGATCAAGACATCGTCCTGGTCATCTCCCACCATATTGGCTCCCTTACTTTCGAAGACACCGATGACTTCGAAAGGGATGTTCTTGACACGAATGGTCTTGCCGATGGGGTTGGCCGTTTGGAAAAGATTCTTAACCACCGTCTGCCCCAGCACGCAAACCTTGGCGGCACTATTCACATCCCGCTCAGTGAAGAAATCTCCCAGACGAATTTGCCAATTGCGGACGGTGGGGAAGTTTTCATCGACTCCGAATGTTTCCCGGGCGGTCCAATTGCAGTTGCCGTAAACGGCGGGGGCAGCCGCGAATACAAAGGGGGTGGCCGCCAACACACTGGGGCATTCACTTGCCAAGGCCTGAGCATCATCGGGTGTCAGCGATTGGATTTGCCGTCGGACACCGCCGCGCGATTGCTCGTTTCCTGGGATCACCACAATCACGTTGGTTCCCAGATTCTCAAACTCTCCCTGCACCAATTTACTGGCCGACATGCCGACGGAAACCATCGCGGTAACGGCGGCAATGCCGATCACCACACCCAATACCGTCAACGCGGCCCGCATTTTGTTCTTGGCTAAGGCTCTCAGAGCGATTCGTAATGTGGCACTGCCTATCAATTTCGTTTTCTCGGCTAGGAATTCGTGAGCTGGGATAGGTGCGATTGCAGGCCACTGGCCGACCAGGGCAAACCGCTTCTAAGTCTGTGGCTATTTGGCGTTCGTCCGACCATTCATTCGCAACAGATATTCGCCATCTTGGCAGGAATCCTGAGGAACAAAAGTCGAAAACTGTCGAATTTCTATGGAAAATCGCTATTTACGTGGAATACGAATCGTCCCACAATACCCGCGACCTATGAACAGTCTCGTGACGACCTGAATGCGAGTCACGTTACTGCATGGGGAGATATGGTCCTGAAGGAGTGGGATCATGGCGGGGCCGACCCTCCTGTTACTACGGCCCGATAAACACGCAGAGCAAGGAGTGCCAAAAGTGCGTATTTGGAGCTTAGTTTTAGCTTTCGTTCTGGGAACAGTTGCTGTAGACCTGATGGCCCAAGGCAATGCGGCTGCTACCCAGTCGTCGCAGATCTCAGTTGCCGTCGTCGATGTAGGACACATTCTGAAAAATCACCCGACCATGAAAGCCGATCTGGAGCGGATCGAGGGTGACATGAAGCAGGCCGACGAAGAGATGACTCGCCAGCGAGATTCCATTCTAAAGTTGATGGAACAACTGCGTGAGAAGTTTACCGAAGGCACCCCGGAGTACGAACGGGAAGAGAAGCGGATCGCTGAGATGGATACGCAATTTCGTCTCGAGATCGTCAAGAAGCGAAAAGAGTTCGACAAGGCACGGGCCACGGTGCTGTACCAGATCTACAGCGACATCAAGGGCTTGGTCAAATACGCTAGCGAGCAGATGGGAATTCAAGTCGTGATGCGTGTGAACGGAACCCGTGAAGATCTCGATCCCGCCAAGCCCGACACAGTGCAGCTGTTGATGAGTCAGGAAGTGATTCACTACACGCCCAAGGTGGATCTCACCGATTGGGTTCTCAACGGCTTGAAGCAGCGAACTGCACAGCAGCAGTCGGCCGGTACCACGCGATAAGGGTACCACGCGATAAGGGTACCACGCGATAAGCATGGCCGATCACTTGGCTGCTTCGACCAGCGATTACGAGGCAGCCATTCAGGATAGCCAAGCGGGTTGATACTAAATCGCCAGCTTTCGCTATTCTTGAGGACTGTCGAAATGTCGCCCTTCACTTGCCTGAACAGTTCACCACTGTGAGCACAGGTTCAGCGGTGGGTGGCGACTTTGGTGTGGTGAAGGTGACCCCGGAAAGGGGCACTCCCCAATTGAATTTTGCACTGGAACACGGACGCGCGGACAAGGACGTCATGCGAGCCTCGAGACAGCAAACGACAATTGCCCGGCCCTGCATTGTTAGTGGTCGGGGATTTTGGTCAGGGCGCTTGAATACGCTGACCTTCCTGCCCGCGAGTGCCGGAAGCGGTGTGCGTTTTGTGCGTGCTGATCTGCCGAACTGTCCGAGCGTTCCAGCCCTTTCCGATTTCGGTTCTGGCATGCCGCTTCGCACGCGGCTTGCGTCAGGGCCGGCAGTGGTGGACATGGTCGAGCATGTCATGTCGGCGCTCTATGGTCTCCAGATCGACAACGTCGAAGTGCATTGCACCGAAAGCGAGATGCCAGGGCTCGATGGTAGCAGCCATGCTTACGCCCTTGCCCTTTCAGCCGCAGGCAAACGCGTACTCGATGCTCCGCGGAAAGAATTAATCGTCAGCCAGCCGAAGCAATTTGGAGACGAGCAGCGTTTCGTGAGGATAGAGCCATTACCTCTCCATGGCTCTATCCGAAAGCTGCAGCTCGAATATCAACTCGACTTTGGCGGGCAGAGCCCCGTGCCCTCCGGAAATTTTCAATGGACGATTCTTCCGGATCAGTACCTCGAACAAATCGCTCCTGCACGAACCTTTATTTCCTGGGAAGACGCGCAGAAGCTGAGAAGCCAGGGGCTGGGTGCGCATGTTACCGAAAGAGATTTGCTGGTATTCGGAGAGCACGGACCTATCGACAACCAATTGCGTTTTGACGATGAATGCTGTCGTCACAAACTGCTGGATCTTATTGGTGATCTGGCCTTGGCAGGCTGCGATTTGGTAGGACGCGTGATCGCATGCCGTAGCGGACATCAGTTGAATGCGGAGCTGGCCACTTGGTTACGGAATCTGGCACAACAAGAATTGGAGTGTCATCAGCACCATGCGGCCTGAACGCAAGTCAAGCTTCGGCCGCATGCGGAAAACTCATGGCTCCACCCGATGGCATATTGAGAACACAACGAAGCCTTAGTTCATTTTTGTGAAAGCTGGTTTGTATGGCCACGATCATAGCCCATACCGCAGTTGTCGATCCTCGAGCCGAACTCGACGAGGGTGTCCGCGTAGGACATCATTGTGTGATTGGACCTCACGTGAAGATCGGTCGTGATACACGATTGGAAAACAACGTGACAATCGTGGGGGACAGTACGCTGGGACGCGAGAATCACTTGTTCCCAGGCGTGGTGATCGGCGCCGAGCCACAGGATCTTAGTTATCAAGGCACACCAACACGAGTGATCATTGGAGACAGCAACGTTCTCCGCGAGTCGGTCACCGTGAATCGAGCGACAGAAAAAGAGGACGGCATCACTCGCTTGGGTAGCAATTGTTATCTGATGACTTGCAGTCACATCGCCCATGATTGCAAGGTCGGTGACCGGGTAATCATGGCGAACAATGTGATGCTGGGCGGCCACGTGCACGTCGAACATGACGCCACGCTGTCCGGGGGATGTGCCGTCCATCACTTCGCATCCATTGGCTGCTACAGCTTTGTAAGCGGTTTGAGTCGCGTGTTGCACGATGTGCCACCCTATATGCTGGTCGAGGGTTTTCCGGCAAGGCCTCGCACGGTCAACGTCGTGGCGCTCAAACGCAAGAATTTTTCCAGTCAGGCTATCAAGGCGCTGATGGAAGCCTATCGCCTACTCTACCGCTCCAAAGTCGGCATGGAGCATGCCCGTGATATTCTCTCCAACGGCCAACCACTTTTGCCGGAAGTAAAGACACTATTCGACTTTATCGAGAACTCCCAAGGTGGACGCCACGGTAGAGGACGCGATCGGAGGAAAGCAGCGTGACAGCCTTGCGATTGGGAGTTATCGGCGGAGGGCATTTAGGGAGAATTCATGCCAAGCTCGCGAAGAGCAACGACCAATTTGAACTGGTCGCCGTGGCAGATCCCAGTCCCGAGTCATGCCGAGTTTGCGAAGAGCAGTTCGCACTCGAAACCACGCATGATTATCGAGAGCTGATGGACTCGATCGATGCCGCGGTGGTGGCTTCGCCTACCGTTTCACACTACGAGGTTACATCGCAGTTGCTCCGAGCCGGTGTTCATTGTCTGGTGGAAAAGCCCTTGGCGACCACACCCGACCAAGCCCAGCGGCTCGTGCAGATCGCCAACAGCCATGCCTGTGTGCTGCAGGTGGGGCATGTCGAAAGATTCAATCCAATTTGGACGACGGCACAAAACAGTCTGGGAACCCCAAAGTTCATTGAAGCCACCCGAGCAGGAGTTTACAGCGGCCGTAGCACCGACATCGGTGTGGTGATGGACTTGATGATCCACGATCTGGACTTGATCCTATCGGTGGAACATTCTCCGGTACGCGACATCCGGGCCAGTGGCATTGCGCTGCTGGGGTCTCACGAGGACATTGCGGAAGCCCGCATTGAGTTCGAGAGCGGTTGCATCGCCAATCTGCGAGCCTCCCGCGTGGCCACCGGTCCCGTGCGGCACATGAGGATCTATTCGTCGAGTGGGTTGAGCGATCTGGACTTCTCCTCTGACAAAGTCAGGTTTGTCCGGCCGTCCAACCAGGTCGTGGCTCGAGCCGCCGCCTTGGATGAATTGTCTGTGGCCGACCGCATGCAAGCCAAGCAGCGGATTTTTGAAGATCTCCTGCAGGGAGAAGAACTGCCTGTTCCGGCTCGGAACGCCATTCTGGATGAGCACAATGACTTCGCCTTGAGTATTCGCACCGGTTGCGCACCCTCGGTCACCGGAGCCGACGGGGCTCGAGCTGTCGAGGTTGCGGCTCGCATCGTCGAATGCGTCAATCATCACGCCTGGGACGGTGAGCATAGCCGCGCCTGGCGAATCGGAGCCCTGGCTACTGAAGAGCCGAGGATTCTTCCGATGCCCAGCGAACGGGCGGGGATGCATCCGACTCGACGAGCGGGTTGATGGACGCTCTCTCAGTGCCTCTCTCGCCTGAATCGGCGGCTTGTTACTCGAGTGCCTTGTTTCCATTGAAAATTTGGGTTGGCTGAAGTAGTCGAGGCAACGAGTCCTGGTAATTTTCATGCCTCTTAGGCTTTTTGCTCAGTCCTCTACCTCAAAATTGCCCAGTATCAAAGCACTAGCCGATCTGTACGGATCCACGGTCAAGGGATATCATTCTGTGCCTTGGGTGCTTTGCCACCCAAATTCCGCAAAACATTTGCTGACTGCGACCGAGCCGTTGGTCCTTATCCGGGCCAGCCTCAGGCGGTAGCGACAATAGGAGGGTAAGCGAATGGCTAGCGGCTTCATTGGAAATGAAGTGCCCCGTAAGGGGTTGCGGGTTCGAGTCCCGTGCCCTCCGCTTTAAGGGTATCTGCCATACCCCGAATTCAACGCCGTAAGTTCGACCTTCGACTTGCGGCGTTTTTTGTTGAAGTGTTTTGGCTCTGTCATCGCGGCCTGCGGTGGTAAAGCGGACTAAGAAGATCGACAGGCAAGATGCATGCGCAGTAGACGACGACTTCCCGTGTTGATTGGGTTGGTTCTGAGCCTGGCCGCAAATGGGCTAGCCGAGGAACAAACGAAGACAACCAACAGATACGCAGCTTGGAGCCAAGGCCTGCCGACCGATCCCTCATTTTTTCCCATCGCAGTTTGGGTCCAATCCCCGCGAAATGCGCAACGCTATCGGGAGGCAGGGATCAACCTGTATGTTGGACTGTGGAATGGGCCAACCGCTGAGCAGCTTTCGGCCTTGAAGGCGGCAGGCATGCTGACCATCTGCGCGCAAAATGAGTTGGCCCTGAACTCCGCTGATGCGGATATCATCGTGGGCTGGATGCACGATGATGAGCCTGACAATGCCCAATCCCGTCGCGATGGCAAGGGCTACGATCCACCCGTTCCGCCCAGTCAAGTCTTGCAGAAATATCATCAACTCCGCGATCGCGATCCATCCCGCCCCATACTCTTGAATCTTGGGCAGGGAGTGGCCTATGACAACTACGTGGGGCGCGGAGTTCGCCGGAATCATCCCGAAGACTATCAAGAGTACCTGGAAGCTTGCGATATTGTTTCATTCGATATCTACCCGGTGGTGCACGACAAGCCGGAAGTCGCCGGCAAACTGGAGTTCGTGCCCAAAGGGGTCGAGCGTTTACGTCGTTGGTCCAAGGATCAGAAGGTCGTGTGGAACTGCATTGAAGCAAGTCGAATTAGCAACGTTGAAGTGAAGCCCACGCCTCAGCAAATTCGCGCTGAAGTATGCATGTCTCTGATCCACGGCTCGCAAGGCTTGATCTACTTCGTGCATCAGTTTGAACCCCGTTTCCAGGAAGCGTCGTTGCTGGAAGATCCCGAGCTATTGGCGGCTGTCACGGAAATTAACGCCCAGGTTCATCAACTGGCTCCCGTGCTCAATAGTCCAACCTTGGAGGGGATGCTTACCGTGCATGGGGGGTCCCCGAATCAGGAGATTGCCGCGATGTGCAAGCGCTCCGCAGATTCGTTGTACATATTCGCAGTCAACATGCGAAGTGATGCCGCGACGGCCACGTTTGCTTTGTCCGGGCCCGAAGTTGACGCGCGTGCAGGGATACAGGTCGAGGGTGAAGATCGGCAGCTCGATCTGCGTGACCGTCAGTTTCAGGATGAATTCCCGGGCTACGGTGTGCATATCTATCGTGTGCCGTTGCCGTAACGTTAGCACTCGCTGCGTGAAGCGTAGCGATTCGTGGCCTCGACCAGCGAATTAATCTCCGTCCGAAGAGATCAGCTTCCATTCGGTGCAACACTAGCCCTCAATCAAGCGAGCGCCTGATTTAGAAAAAAGAGAAAAACTCGAAAACCCTCGGCGTTTTA
>JANSWS010000531.1 GCA_024743355.1 bacterium | reverse complement strand
TTTGGGTGCTGCCTGCGGGTTATGGTACCGCTCGTATTGCCGCCTGGGTTGCCGGGGGCGTCGCGCTATTAGTTTTGTACGGACTGCTGAGGGCTAGCCGGGTGAACCATTGGCTGGCTCTAGCTGGAGTGGCGATGTGTGGATTGGGACGAGCCTTTTATTTTCCCTGGCAGGATTCACGTCCCGACATGCAGTGTGCTCTGTTTGGTCTGGCATCGCTTCTTTTTCTGATCTGGGGGTTGAACGGGAGTGATCGGCGTTGGATCGTTGCCAGTGGCCTTTGCGTAGGTATGGCAGGTTTGTCGCATCCGTACGCATTGGTGATGGCAATTCAAGTTGGTCTGTGCATTCTGGTTTATTCCAATAATTGGAGCCAGCGAATTCTCTTTGCGTGCTTGGCCGGTGTATCCGCGATTTTGGTTATGGCGCTCTGGCTGCCGTTGATCATGTTGGATCGGGAGGCTTTTGAATCTCAATTCATGCGGAACGTAATGTCCCGGTCGGGGCCCGGTTTGATCAGCCGATTGACTTGGCCCTGGAGTTATTTCGGCTTCCAGTTGTCCATGTTGGACGAAAGACTGGGACGTCTGCAGCTGGGCATGGTTGGTGCTGTGCTGCTGACTGGTGGCGTGTGGGGAACGTCTCAGCTGTTGTCGATCGCTAGAGACCGCAGCTTGGAGCGGAACAAGCCGGCTGCCAGCCTTGGAATGCTTTTGTTTCTGGCGTTCAGTGGATGGTATCTGCACGTAGCCAGTCTCGGCATGCACCCTGCCCAGGGCTATCTTTGCTATCCCTGGGCGGTGACTATTTTACTGCTGTGTGGATTGATCCAGCGCTTGGGCCTTTCCCTTAGCCATCCTCAGCTGGCCCCTTGGTCGGGCGCAGCCATCGTAGGAGTCCTGCTATTGTTGGAGGTACCAGGTTCTGGTCTCAGGGCCAGTTGGACGTACGGCCTCCGTCATCGAGAAGTGAACTACAACCGACAGTTTTTTTGCGAGCAGTTGGCGGCGAAAATTCCTGAAGGCAGCCGCTTGTTGGTCAGTCCCGAGTATGTGTTTGAGTTTGAGTTGATGGGACGCCGGCCGGTGAATGCCTCCTTGCTGGAGATTTACCACAGTGTGGAAGGACTGCCCTTTGACTATCTGGTGGCTTCGACGCAGGCCTTTGATGAAAAAATCGCGGAAAGGCTGCAATGTCGGCTGCTGTGGGAGTTGGGCGATCCGGACGATCCCCTAGCCTGCTACGTCCGTGTTTATGAGCCGACGGAGCAGACGCCTCGGAACTTGCCCTGGCCGCGCTAAGCCCAAAAAAAGTCGCCGCATCCTTCAAAGGCGACCATTAGCTATCGAGTTCACTTACAACACCGGGTTGGAGATCTTTAGGTGCCAATCAGGTCAGCGGGGCTTCGAATTCCGTGTCCTGGTTTTTGCAGTACGTGGATGTAGCGCATGGTTGTCTTGACATCCTTGTGTCCCATCAGCTTTTGAACCGTTTGAATATCGATTCCCGACTCTAGCAAGTGTGTAGCGAAACTGTGTCTTAAAGAGTGCGGAACGGCATTCTTTTCGATACCGCAGATTCGCAAAGCTCGTTTGAATGCCGAGCCGAAGACATCGTTCGAAACGTGGTGACGTCGGATTTTCCCACTGCGGCGATCGCGAGCCCTTTGCCGAGAAGGAAAAACAAATTGCCAGCAGAATCGCTGGTTTGCATGCGGGTACTTTCGCTCGAGTGCAAAGGGCAAATAGACTTCGCCGAATCCCTGTTGCAGGTCGATCTCATGTTGGCGTCGAGCCACTGCGATCTGCCGCCGGAGCTCCTCGGTTGCTTGTTCAGGCAGAAACGTAATCCGATCCTTGGCACCTTTGCCGTCGCGCACAAGGATATGGCCTTCGTCGAAGCAGACATCTTTGACTCTCAATCGGCAGCATTCCTTGTGCCGCAGTCCGCTGCCGTACATCAGCAGGAACATGATCCGAGGCACGCCATGAAAATGCGGCAGCATCCGTGAGATTTCCTCGCGGCTAAGGGCCACCCCGACTGTCTCCGCTTTTCTGGCCTTGGACGCACTGATGAAGCCCAATTTATTGCCAATCACGACTTGGTACAGAAACAGGAGCGACGACTGTGCCTGGTTTTGTGTGGAAGGGCTGACAGACCCGTCCACGGCTAGCTTACTCAGAAACTCCCCGATATGCGTCTCGTCAAAGTCTTCCAGTGTGTCACTGCCAACGAACTGGGAGAAGCGACGGACCCAGCGGACATAGGCCTTTTCGGTATCGTACGAGTAATGCAGAACACGAAGTTCCCCGCGCATGGCCTGAATCCAGCGAGGTTCTCGCGGATCGATACGGCCTCGCAGCAGCTTCAATTCATCGGCAGATGGGGGGCCATACGGATTCCCTCGATGTTCTTGTCGGGTTAGTCCCGCCAGCTTTTGGATCAAATCGGCGAGATCTGGTTCAGCGGTTTTTCGCACCAAATTGCGGTAGCATTCGAGTGCCCTCATGGCCTGCAATCGCTGCCAGGCGGGAGCCCCATTTTCCAGCAGCATTCTCGAGAACTTGAGCACACCCTCACGGGTGACTGGCAGTTTGGGTGATTTGGGAGTTCGTCGCAAGCTAAGTTCGTAACGTCGAAGCCATTTTGGAAACCAGATCCGATCATTGCCGGCGACTCTGGGCGCAACAGCCACTTCGCGTTCGAATTCGGCCAAGCTCATTCGCACCCCCCCCGAGATCCAGAATGGTGAACAAAACCTCAGCGTCGAGTCAGGGGGTAAAACAGGAAACGCCCCAACTCGACGAAATGTAGCGAGTTGGGGGGTAAAATACAAACAATTGGTTTGACCTTGGGGGTAAAAAGCCGTTAGACTTTTTATGGCCCGGCTGAGTTCGGGATAATTAGTTACGTTATCGGGACAAAATACGGCTACCCGTAACCGGACCAAGCGTTGTTTGATGTGGCAACGCTAGCTCGTAAGGTGGTTTCCAAAGGTGCAAGCAAAAATCGTGAAACGACACATAATTAACTTCGGGTGGATGAAACTGAATTACTGTTTCGTCCTTACCCCAAAATAGATTCTTTATCTGACACATTTGCGACCATGTTGGTGTCTGCCGCTTGCGGTACACGGAAACGCTAACATGCTCCCATGCTTCGATTCCGTCGCCGTGGGATTCACCACTACTGATGATGTCCAACATGCAATCGTCGCGTCGAATGCGAAAATAACCGTACATCGCACCGCTCGGACTATTGCCCATTGTTGGGTGCTCCTTGCGGTATGCGTCCAAATGCTTTCCGTTGTCTCTCATGCCCGATAACCATACTTAAATCAAAATAATCTCAAACTTTCTTTTCACCCAAAAAGCCCGATAACAAACGGTTGCAATGGCATAAATCACCGGGACTTGTTTGCCTTTCGTTTTTTCGCAATCCATTTAACAACGTCTTCGCGTATCAACGAGTCGTCCGTTGGGTTGTAGACGAACTGCTTACCTTGGACTTTCGCCCCGCCGTAGTGTCGAGCAATCGAAAGCTGCGTCGCACTCACGTTGGCGTACGCAACACTCGAATCCGCTCCGAATTTCGCTTTTAGTTCGTCCTGGTACTTTTTCAAATCCTCAATCGTTGCCATAAAAAAACCTCGATAACCACGCAATGCAGCCGAGTCGGTATGTCCGGTCGGTGATGGCTGCGTTACCACCGACCGGCTGATTGCCAGCGTTCTGTCGCTAAGAGAATCGCATGATCCGAAACATTGCGAAACGTCTTGGCACTTTACTCTTCTACCCCTTCATCATTCTTCTGCTGCCATTCATCGCATTGGGCATTGGCATCATTTTCGTTAACGCAACGGTCAGCGGGCTATTCCAACGGGCTCGTTGGTTGCGTGAACTTCGCAAGGATGGTCGAGCGACCCCTGTGGCTATTCTGCTATCTGATGCACGCGGGGGGACACTCATCGTTGATCGCCCCGGCTTCAACTTCATAGCCACGCACTGTTGGTGGACCGACGAAAACGTTGCCGAGATTGCTCCGGTTCCAATCCCAACGGATGAGGAACGAATGGACCTTTGCACCGCGACCAAGGAAACGACGCCGCATGAATTTGATCTATGGTGTTGGCAACGATATATTTCACCTCGTACGGGATCGGCAACGCTCGTAACACCGCCACACCACGGCGAAGCGATGGCGTCCAAGATTCGAGAGAATCTGCCATCGCTATCGTGCGTCACGTCGTGGTCGGCAATCGTAGCGATGCATACCGACAACGGAAACGCGACAGAACCAAGCGATGAACGTGCGGACTGGAAATGGTTTGAAGACGAGCGGGGGAGGATCCCGCCTGAGTAACTCCTAGCCAGAGGCTCAGTATCGAGTGTTGCAGCGTTGATATAAGGCGACCAGCCGAAGTTCAACGTTGAAG
>JANSWS010000015.1 GCA_024743355.1 bacterium | reverse complement strand
GCTGGCAACAATGCATGCAGACCGCGAATCCGGATTTCGTCATCCTCTGTCCCGCGACTGGTGACCATGCTCTGTGGGTTGAACGGCTGGCCCCCTTCGGTTTGCCGCTTTTGATCGAAAAGCCCATGGCCGCATCTTTAGCCGACGCCGATCGCATGCTGGAAGCTTGCCGGCAGCACGAGGTGTTGCTGGCTATCAACTGGCCCTTGCTTTGGGTGCCTGCTCACCGAACGGCTAAGAGACTGATAGACGAAGGCCGCATCGGCGATGTTCTTGAAGTGCACTATTACGGCGGCAACCGCGGTCCTCTGTGGCACGCCGCGCACAAGATAGAAAACACGGCCGAACAGGTCCAACGCGAGAAACCGCACAGCTGGTTCTACAAAAGGGAGGCCGGCGGAGGATCGTTGCTCGACTATCTGGGCTACGGTGCCACCTTGGGGACTTGGTTTCTCAACGCAGCCGTTCCGCTGGAAGTTACCGCGGTCGTCGACCAGCCTCCCCAACTGGAAGTTGACGAGCACTGCGTGACCGTCGTTCGCTATGCCTTTGGCTTGAGTAAACTTGAGACCCGCTGGGGAACCTTTACCGACCCCTGGACACATCAACCTCAGCCCAAGTGCGGTTTCGTGCTGGTCGGTACAGAAGGAACCATCAGTTCCTATGACTACGAATCCAAAATCCGTCTGCAAGATCGCAGCCACCCAGAAGGTCAATGGATCGAAGCCGACGAATTACAACCGCCCCAACAAAATCCCGTGCAATATTTTGTCGACTGCCTGCAACACGGACGGGAACTGAGCGGACCACTTTCTCCTGAAATCAGTCGGATTGGACAGCAGATTGTGGATACCGCTTTTGCATCGGCACAGCAAAAACGCACGCTGCCGCTGCTACAATAGGGGCCTTCCCGCCTTAGTCCTCTGTTGGTTTGTTGGAATATGTTCCGTCAACTTGTTGCGTTTACGCTGCTTTTCTTTATCTGCGGGCAGCGGTCCGATTCTTTCGCGATCGGACAGGATGAACTTTGGGATGACGATTTGCCCGAGTTCTTAAATGGCCTGGTGGGTCATTACAGTTCCGGCGAACGAAGTTTTGAGAGGTTGGACGATGATCTCTTGTTCGACTGGAGCCTTCAAACGGTGGATGAGCGTCTGTCCGCGGGAAATCCATTCGCAGTTACTTGGCATGGCTACCTGCAAGTCAAAGACAATGGCGAGTTTCGCTTGAATGCTTTTGCCGCGGGGACCCTGCGTGTCCGGCTGGCGGAAAAGCTGATATTGGACGTGGAATCGACTGCGGCAGAGTGGCATGCCTGCGAACCCATCCCATTGAAGTTTGGTCGCCATCCCATCCAGATTGAATACCATTCGCCCCCGGAGGCAGAACAATCGCGTTTTGGTCTGTACTGGAGCGGGCCTGGTTTTCAACTGGAGCCTGTCGCGCCGCGCTACCTGTGGCATGCGACAGCGGAAACTCCCGATCGAATGTTCGAGACAGGACGCGCTTTGAGTAGAAGCCTGCGCTGTGTGGCTTGCCACATCTTCGACAGCCAACAAGACATGTCACCTGCCTTGTTACCGGCTCCCGCGCTGACTCATCTGCAAGACAATTTGCTACCCGCTTGGCTGGTTGCTCACTTGCGGGTTGCAGAACCGGCAGAAGATGAGTTGAGCTTGGCGAAGCGTCGGATGCCCTACTTCGGATTGGACAAAAATTCAGCCATGGCCATATCAGCGGCGCTGCTGGATACATCGCTGCCCTCTCCGTCTGCCCCGGACCTGCGTGCCGAACTTCGGCAACAGTCAAAGCAAGGCAAGAACAACCCGCCTGCATTGGAAGCCGACCCGGAACAAGGAGCCATGACCTTTGCGTCGGTAGGCTGCATCGCCTGCCATCAGCTGGGGGAACTCGGAATCCGCGAAGAGCTTGAACAACAGCTATTCTCCGGTGGCGATCTGTCGCACATTGGCAGCAAGCGCCCACCCGGCTTCTTTGCCCGTTGGTTGGCCGAACCGGCTGCGGTCAATGGCGACCACCGCATGCCCACATTTGAGCTGACGGTTCGCGAACAGTTAGACCTTCAGGCATTCCTGAATTCACAAGCCGACGAAACCTCCAGCACTGCAACCACGGCGGCGGGTGACATTCAACGCGGCATAGGACTGATCCAGCAACACCGCTGCGGAGCATGCCACCAATTGCCTGAAAAACTAACGACTCAAATTCAAAAGACGCGGGTTGATGCCAACAGTAATTGGCAGGCAGGCTGCCTGACGGGTTCCGATGCCCAGAAACGAGTTCCCGGTTTTGGACTCAGCCAACAACACCGCGATGCATTGCGTGCCTATTTAACGCTGGCAATTCCCCAATCACTGAAGGTGGATGGGAAACAACTTCTGGTGGAAAGGAATTGTGTCGCCTGTCATGGCCGTGACCAGGCGACCGGCATCACCCCGTTGCTGCCTGACATTGCCAAGGCACATACGGAGCTGGCTCCCCGCCTTGCCGGCCTGTCGCCACCCTCTCTAACGGGCGTGGGCGACAAATTAACGGACGCAGCATGGAAGTCGGCGGTATCCGGCACGCAACCGAGACTTCGACCCTGGCTGGATATTCGGATGCCCAAGTTCGCATGGGATCCTGAGGACCTCGAGGCTCTGACGAGCTTCGTGCTAGGACACGATCGCATACCCAATCCACCCTACCCGGACCAACGAACAGCGGAAGCAGACTTGCCAACGGATATCGCCACGGAGTTAGCCGTAAGCCGTCTGGTAACCTCGGATGGTTTCGGCTGCCAAAGCTGCCACCAAATCGCCGACTTCGATCCGCCCGAAGTTGACCTCAAGGCTCGTGGCCCCAACCTGTCGATGCCGGGCCAGCGAATCCGCGAAAGCTGGTTTCAGCGTTGGGTGCGCAATCCATCGCGCATCGTCCCGCGCATGGAAATGCCCGCGGTACAAACGGCCGCGAAGGGAGTATTGAAAGAAGATTTAGATCAGCAGCTTGATGCGCTGTGGCGAATTCTGAACCGCCCCGACTTCCGCCCGCCTCGGCCGAACCCGGTGCGGGTTGTTCGAACTTACAATCAACCTGCATTGGACGAGCACGCGCAGCTGGTTACCTGCGTGATTGAGACGGAACATCGCAAGTACATCCGACCCTTGGCAATTGGCTTGCCCAATCGACACAACCTGCTGTTCGACCTCGAGCAAGGGCTGCTCGCTGGCTGGTGGATCGGCGACACCGCCGCGCAACACACCCGGGCAAAAACGTGGTACTGGGAGCTCGGCTCTCGTTTCCTGAATTCAGAACTAGCGCCTGAGAGTGGGACGTTATCCGATCGAGGCCCCTGCCTGGAACAGGTACAGATCGAAGATTCACAGGGCAGAGTATGGCGGCCCGCCGTGTCGGGGCAAGTCGCAGTTTCACTGGATGCAGTGTCGCACACGGAGAACGGTTTGCAATGGTCTGGGCGTTTGCACTTGGCTTCGGGAAACGAACAACGCCAGACCGCTATGCGGCAACACATCTTCCCGACGGCTAACGCTGTAGTTGTCGAGACCAGCCTGGAAGTGGCCGCTGGGGAACGTGTGCTGCTAACCAGCGACGCCCAAGCCGTGGCGGAAAATCAGCAAGTTTCACTGCGTGTAACGGAAGAATGCCGGATTTCTGTACAAGCCACTGATGCCATCGTATCTCTACAGTCCGACAAGCTCTCCATCGAACCAGCCCAGCCTGCCGCGCGGGTCGTGACTTGGCAAAGTATCTTGAGCACCCGGCTGCCCGAGCAGTCATTTCCGCACCAGACCGCAACCGTTGCCCAGAACCAGAATCCCAAGTCGCTCGAATGTGTTCCCGGCTACGAGGCGATTCAATTGCCCCTGCCGCGTGGTGAGATGCCAATCTCATTCGCTTGGGGTAAGGAGACAGATGCATTTTTCGTTGGCTCGCTCAAGGGTCGCGTACTGCGGGCTATCGACCAGGATGGGGACGGACTGCAGGAGCAATACCGTGTCATTAGCGATGATTACCCCACACCTTTTGGACTGCACGCAAACCAGGATGGCAGTTTGGATGCGCTCACCAAGTTTGCGTTGATACGCTTTCAGCCTGGGCCCCACCGCCAAGCTCCCTGGGACGCCACGGTGGTGGCAGATGGCTGGGGCTACACGTCCGATTACCACGATTGGGCCGTGGGCTTGGAAATGGATGACGCGCAGAATTACTGGATCGCGCTTCCCTGTCAACAGGATGACCGCAGTCAGGCGGCAGCCTATTTGCGCGGGCATGCCGTGAAATTGATTCCCAATTCGGACTCCGCGGATACGCAGCGAAAGTACCGTCTAGAGTCCATCGCCGCGGGGTTGCGCTTCCCCATGGGAATCGCCTTGAGTCCTTCCGGTGACTTGTTTACCACGGACAACCAGGGCAACTACAACCCCTTCAACGAATTGAATCATATTCGCAGTAACAAGCGTTATGGGTTCATTAACAAATTGGAGAACCGGGATGGATTTTCTCCGCCTTTTGAATCCCCTGCCATCAACCTGCCGCACCCGTGGTCGCGCAGCGTGAATGGGATTTGTTGGCTCAACACGCCACCAGCTCTTGCCGAGCAAGGCGTTCGGAATCGCTTTGGACCGTTTGAAGGTCATCTTGTAGGCTGCGAGATGAATGGCCGATCCTTGGTCCGCATGAGCTTGCAGCGGGTTGGCGACACCTTTCAAGGCGCCGCCTATGCTTTCAGTCTGCCAGGCCTCGACCCCAGTGAGACTTTTGAAGGTCCCATCGCTTGTGCCGTTTCGCCGGCTGGCGATCTGTACATTGGCAGTTTGCAAGACAGCGGCTGGGGAGCGGGGCAAAATACGGGTTCCATCGTGCGTTTACGACCGAATGGCAGCTTGCCACCCGGTATTGCAGAAGTCAGGGCAAGGCCCGATGGCTTGACCATTGACTTCACGCAAGCGGTCGATGGCAGGCTTGCTCGGAGTAGCGATGCCTATCAGATCCGCTCCTACCGACGCGTTTCCACACCTGCCTACGGCGGCGATGACCAGGAGGAAAGGCAAGAGAAACCAAGTAGCATCGAATTAACCGAGGATCGAATGCAGGTCTATTTGCGATTCCCTTCTTTGCGGTCCGACTGTGTATACGAGATCACGATCGGCGACACCGCCGCGGATGGAGAAGCCTTGTTTCCCAATCAGGCCCACTACACCATGCGGAGCATTCCTAAGGAATGAGCATGCGGACTGAGCCTGTGGATCGTCTTTCGATTGCTGTCCACTCCTGCCTAAGGACTTAAAGGACCTAAGTGAATTAAAGGACTCAAGTGGCTTGAAGGAAATTCATAATGCCACTCGAGGTCGGCAACAGCGGACGACCACGAAGGCTGCATCAGGAGTGGGGATGGCAATCAACTCTCCAACTCCATTTGCGTTCAAGGGCGTGTATTCACGCAACTGCATTTGCAATTGCTCAGCGGTTCGCCCACCGCTCGGGATAACATAGACTCGGGGCTGGCTACGATAGGCCTGAGGAGTGGTTATCCACAAGCTGGTCGGGCCTTCAATAGCAACTATCAGCGAATAACGCTCGGCGTAGTCGTTCAACACTTGGCGAAGCGTTCGTCCATAGGTGACTGCCACCGCAGTCGTACCAGGGCCCAAGCCGTTCCGCCCGAGATTGGGCCAATCCATCCAACAGTCCAATCCCACCTCAGAGCAAACACTGGAAAGCACCTGTCCGACGGGGCGTGGCTGTGGCGAGAGTTGCTGAATGGCAGTATCCAATGCGTTCATGGAGTCGGGAGAGACCCAAGGCTGCGCCAAACTGGCCGCGGTAAAATCCGACAACTGACTTGGCAGACCCTGGGCGGCACGCAGATTCTCCAACATCCGCACGACATCAAACCATGTGCCTAAATCCATCCGAGACAGGTCTCCCGACAATTTGCCTTGTTCAATCGTCCAGGCTGAGGCACTCTGTGGGTAGAGACTTTCCAGTGCGGTCTGCAGCCAAGCCCTTCCTGCCTCGCCCGGCAACACGTCATCTATGGGAATCGATGACGGCAATTTGCCGCTGATAGACTCACTGGAGGCCCGCAGCTCCAGAAACCTGTTTTCCCGGACCTCCAATTCAAGCTGCGAGGAGGCGGCAATTCGCTGAACAATCTCTCGGATACTTGCAGACTGAATCTTCTCCAGCTTCCAAACCTGATTGGGATCTCGGTCCGCGGCTCGCAATGAGTCCAAGTTGACAATCGTAGGCACGCCGCTGAGATGCGTCCATAAGTTGATAATCTGCGCCAGTCGCTGATTACCGCTCAGGATCAAACCCGGCAAGACGACCGTGGCCCGCTCGGACCAGTCCACGTCCGTCAGCGGCTCAAGACCTCCCGAGTTGGCCAAGCCCAAGTCCTCGGCAGTGATGGGGGGTGGTTCCAAAGGCATGCCGGTATCAGGCAGAGTGGGCACAACTTCCCATTCCAACATGGGAGCAAACTGCTGCAGCCAGGCGTTCGGCAGCGCATCTCGGACTTGTTGCTTAGGATCAATAGGTTCGCTCTCTGCCGCGTCGGGATTCGCATCCTCAGCCAGCAGGGAGTCAGGCAGTTCCGCAGGAAGACCTGTGGTCTCCACGGGAGAATCGTCACTGTCATCGCCTGCTGTCGAAACCACGTCTTCCTGTGCAGGCTCTGCTGCGATCGCTTCGTTATCCGCGGGAGCCATTGTCATTTCTGTTTCGCTCGAGCCGGCATCCTGGAATTCCGCGGTGGTTGTAGCTTCTAAATCTTCCTGAGAATCTTTGGGATCCATCGGCGAGGGCACCCGCATCGGATCTGCAGGGGTTTCAGCTGCTGCGAGCTGTGCTTCGCCGTTTGCATCCGTCCCAGGTCGTCCATACCATTGCAGAAACATGAAGAAACCTAGAATTGCCAGAACCACGCCGCTAAGGCCTAGAAATCCGACCAGCAAGTATTGGCGAAGCTTGGTGCTGCCTTCCGAAGTCCATTCGTCGGATGGTAGTAACGGTGTTTCATCGACGGGCTGCATTGTCTCCCAGGAATTCACTGCCGAGCCAGCCAACCCAGGCTCCATGGCCCCCTGCTGCGCAAACTCGCCTTGAACACCGGGTTCGTCTTCCACCGGAGAAAGACGATAGTCATCGCCCTCGAGACTTGATTCAGGAGATGTTGTTACCTCGCTGCCCGCAGTTTCCGAAACACCCGGTACAGGCTGAAAGTCTGCGGTCAGTCCATCCTTGGTCATGGCCATGGAATCCACCGACTCCCCCTGAGGATTCTCAACTCGGATCTGACGCGGCGCCGCGATCATGACCAGCGAATTGCACTTTGGACAGTTGGCAACCTGCCCGATCATCTTTTCGCTCTTCACACGGATCCGACTTTGACAAGTCGAACAGAGGATCGTGAATGGTTCCAAATCAACTTCTCCTTCCGAAGCGCCGTCGTCATGACGATACAGCTTGACAGCATCCCTCGCTCGAGCACCAACCAGCCCGCAGCCCAAGTTGCCGGAGAGAATGGGAAAAGGGGTTCAGAAAAGCGCGTAGCGAGCTGAATCTCAGGCCTGCCCCATGGCCCGACCGAACTTCATTGTAAGCCAAATCTTAAGACTTCGAAGTGGAATTGCCCGCCGGTCTGGCCGACGCTTCCGTTTCCCCGGTTGAATCGCATGCCTTCGCCGCCCATCAGGCGTAAACTTCACAGCTCGTGGGTCGGGAGTTTTTGGTGCAACCGAGGCTTGCTGCCACAGAACAGGAAACCTGCAAGGCAGCAAGTTTGCATCATTTTGGGACGCTGGCCCCGGTTCCAAGCGGCCCCACCTTGCCTTGAATCTCAGTGCTGGCCAGAATGCTGAAAATCGAGCTGAGAGTTGTTCAGAAGCAACCTGGACAATACCGGATCAGCTTAAGTTTCATGCTCAAAATCTTTTCTCCACAATTGCTGACGGGACGTTTGCCAAGAGATGCTCGCGAAAGAAATGAAACCGGGATCGGTAGTGGTCGACAACGAAGTTCCTGTCATTATCGAGGCGGTGACGGTACAAACGCCCAGCGCCCGCGGCGCAGCCACGCTTTATAAATTCAAGGCGCGCAACTTGATCACCAAGCAAAAGGTCGATTTGACCCTTAAGGGAACGGACAATTTGCCCGAGGCGGATTTCCGCAAGCGCTTGGTGAAGATGATGTACAAAGACACCGATGACATGCACCTGATGGACCAGGAAGATTTCAATCAATTTTCGATCGCACTGAGCGACATACCGGAACAACTGCCGTACATCACGGAAGAACTGGAAGGCATCTACGCCTTGATCTTTCAAGACGAATGCGTCGGACTACAGCTTCCGACTTCAGTCGAACTGAACATTACCCAATGCGATCCTGCCATCCGCGGTAATTCGGCTACGGCTCGCACCAAGCCGGCCGAACTGGAAACCGGTTTGACCGTGCAAGTTCCGGAGTACATCAAGCAGGGCGAGCGAATCAAAGTGGATACGCGGACCGGCGAATTCCTTTCCCGAGCTTAATTCTGGGAGAGTCGGCCTATCCGCGCCCTCGTAGTACCACACAAGCTTTTGCTTTGCAGTCATTTCAGACGCGTGATCAAGAGTGCATCGACTGGACTTTCGTTTTCCCCTGCATGGGATTGCCGCGGGCAAACGCTGTTGGTGCTTTGCCTCAATCGATTGGAACATAAGAGAACAGAGGAAACAGAGTAAGCAAACCACTCTGTTCTCTCGGTTTTCTCCTGTTCCATCAACTAGCCTGCTGACAAGCTGTCTATGGACTAACTCGCAGTCGCCAGCTTTGCAATGTATTTTTTCCCAGCCGACTTGTGTGATACAACGAGATCCGGACCGGTCCCAGCTTCAAACTCTGATTGGCCCTGGGACATGCTAGGCGCTGTCTTCCCCGTCTCCTTCCGTTCCGCCGCTTTCATCGTCCGCTGCGGTCTCTTCGGTCGTTCCACTTTCAGCCTCCGCTTTGGGCACCAAGATCAGCTGATCGCCCTCGATGATGATTCGCTCGAACTGCCGCAAACTCTTTCTGGCATCGGGATCCTGCATAATGCGATCTCCGAAGTTTTCGTTTCGCAGCTCGTTCATAATGGCCTCAGGCACCGGCTCTTCACCGACGGTGGCCTGGTCGATACGCACCAGTAGTTCTCCGGACTCCAAGGCAATTTCAAAGGTGACGTCACCATTGAAGAATCTCCCTTTGCCGCCGGGAAAAATATCGGCTGGCATGCTGAGTTCGGCACGAATTTGGCCATCTTGGATATGCACGTAGACCTTGCCGCGCAGGTCTTCGTTGCTCGCCAGAAGCGCATTCAGATCTTCTTCACTCAGAACCAATCGCTGGCTGTCCTGATTCTCTTCTAGATTCTGCTGAAATTCGTTGACGCGTTTTTCAACTTCCGCGATTTGCTCTTCGCTAAACTCAAGGCTGGGCAGTTGCCGGGCTTCTTCCGACGTGTATTTTGCGAGTTGGCTGGAATAGAAACGGTAAGCTGCAAATCCGCTGACGGCGATACCCACAACGCCCAAGATGACGACTCCTAAGCAGCCGCCCAACACGCAACCCCAAGGAAATCCACGTCGCGGAGACTCCATGGGTTCATTCGGTGCATAGCTATAAGTTGACTGATCAAGGCTCATAAAATTATCCCAAGGAATGGTCGGCGATCGAGACCGAGTTCGGAGAAGTCAATTAAGGTGCCGCCGCGGAGCGGGCGCATGCATCGCGAAGTCGGTCCATCTGGCCCGCAAGTACGCGATCGACCACAGTTGCCAGTTGGTCGAGCTGCTGCAATTGAGAGCCGACCACATTGTATTGCATGCGGATGGTGGCCAGGCCATCCGCATCGCCGTCGAGACGAAAGGTCATGGCGCCTTGCACACCCATTTCTTGGAGCGGCCCGAGACCTCCCGTCAATCGCAGCAATTTACCAGGTTGATAGAACACAATTTCCATGTGTCGCACAAAACCACCATCGGGCAATTTCTCAAGCAGGCAACCTTGTTCCAGATCCATGGAAAAGTTTGCCGCGTCGCCGGAGTACGAGTGATCCGCGTCCCACCATTGAGCTAGACCTTCCACCAGAACCTGCATGGCTTTAGTACGATCCAGCTCGACATTTCGCACGAGTTCGATCTGGAATCCGTCAGCGGCCGAGCGCTGCACTTCGGCCTTCAACCTTAGCGACGGAATGCCGATCAAACAGAACAAACACACGCAACTCGTGAACTTGAGTACCATAGTTGTTGCAACCTATTTTCGTAGCTATCCAGACAAAATCAAAAGACTTGAAGCCAAGCCGCACTGCCAGGCGAAATTCGCCTCGCGCGATCCTGCTGAAGAGAGCTCCGCAGTGCCAGCACAAACTTCATTCTTCGCCAAACCCCACGTCACCGTCTCATTGTCACCGTCTCATTGTCACCATCTCATTCGCCGGCTTGCTGACACATTGCTTCCAATGCCGGCGGAATCGTCATTACGCGGTCGCGATAAGTGTGTGAATTATCCCTCACCAGCTGGAAAACGCCATGACTACTCCACAATCCGCTTTAGCTAACTCCGCTTCTCAACGAATCGTGTTTTGGATTTTTCTGCTCGCGTCCGCGGTCGGCCTGCCAAGACTAAGCATGTGCAAAGATCGGCCTAACATCTTATGGATTGTGGCCGAGGACACCTCGCCTTGGATGGGTTGCTATGGCGACGCGGTCAATCGTGATGCGACGCCCAACATCGACGGATTAGCCAAACGAGGCGTCCGATTCTCACGAGCTTATGTGCCGGCACCGGTTTGCTCGGCTTGCCGTTCCGCGTTGATGGGAGGGCAAAGCCAAATCCGCTTCAACGCACATGAGCATCGCTCCTCTCGGGGCCCAGCCAAAATCTATCTTCCGCCAGGCATGAAGCTGTTGCCGCAGTTACTCAAAGAGAATGGCTACTTCACCTTCAACCTGGGCAAAGACGACTACAATTTTGTCTGGGACCAAGAGGCCACCTACTCCTTGCAAGCCAAATCTCGCGATGCGATCCCGTGGGATACCATCCGTGCAAACCAGCCTTTCTTCGGGCAAATCCAGACAGCCGGAGGCAAAAACAACACCGCGAGATTCCCTCAAGAACGCAAGGCGAACCCAGCTGAAGTCACCGTTCCGGAAGACTACCCACAAAATCAACTGTACCGCGAGACCGTCGCCCAGCACTACGATGCAATTCGCATGGACGATGATTTTATTGGAACGGTACTTGAGGGGCTGGAAGCGGCTGGGCTGCAGGAAAATACGATTGTCGTATACTTCAGTGATCACGGCGCAAACAATCTGGTGCGGCACAAGCAGATGCCAACCGAAGGCGGCTTGCACGTTCCGTTTATCATTGCCGGCCCCGACCCATGGGTGCCGGCTCCGTCCGTTCGCGATGACCTGGTCAATCTTCTGGATCTGTCCGCCACAACTCTCGTTTGGGCGGATGTCAAAATCCCCAACTGGTTCGAAGGTCAAGACTTGTTTGGCTTCCGCCTTGTCCCGCGAACTTACGTGGCTGCGGCCAAGGACCGCCTGGACCATACCATAGATCGCGTACGCAGCGTTCGCAGCGACCGATTTCGCTATACCCGCAACTACAAGACGGATCGCATTCTTTTGCAACCTCAGTATCGCGACCAACGGCCGTTTCTGGTGAACCTGCACGAGTTGTATGCGACAGGCCGTTTGTCTCCGCGGCTGACCGAAATTTACTTTGGCGAACGACCCGCAGAGGAGTTTTACGACGTCTCCAGAGATCCTTGCCAGTTGCACAACTTGATCGATGATGCTGGCTTTGCAGCTGAGATCGAGCGACATCGTGGCTATCTCGAAGAATGGTTGGAAAAGGGCGACACCGGCGAGGGTGAAGAATCGCTGGCGGAACTTGCTTTCCAAGCCTCTGGACAGAAATGGGGCGAAGGCGTGAATCCCGAGTACGAAGTCGTTCGCTCGGACAGCGATGGCGACGGTCTTTCGGATGACTGGGAACGCATCAACGGACGCGATCCTGAGGATGGTCGGCTGGCGTTTCATTTTGATTGTGGAGGTTGGCAGACCGAGGGCTGGCGGGCTGTTCCGGACAACGTCGGAAATATTGCCGGTCGCCTCGGCTTCCTGGATTTCGAGCTCGCCGCCGACTGGGCATCACTCCGGCGAGACGGCCTGCAATTGGACAGCGAGAAAAATCGCGGACCCCTGAAAATTGTCATGCAAGTTAGTGGCGACGTGAAAATCGCATTATTCGGCAATCGAAATGGCGAACAGCTGCAGTTGGGCGATACCCGATTAGACGCTGGGAAGGCGACCGAAGAAGTCTCCATCGCACTCCCAGAAGCATTATGGCAAGGCAAATTTCAGGCTCTGCGACTCGACATCACAGGCGAGCCCGGCACGCTGGTTCAAATGGACTCCATTCGCATCGATGGCCCCTAGCAACTCGAAAAGCCAATGCTCGCACATCCCAGTCCGCTTGCCGCACAGTCACTCAGCATCCAAGGCATAGCCGGCTGACCGCACAGGATTGTTGGCAATAGCAGCAGCCCTGGAGCTCACGGACAGCAATTCTACTTGCCGACCAAGGCAACTCCGAAAACAACGAGCAGCATACCAAAAAAATGGGCTCCCGAGCTCGGCTCTCCCAAAACCAGAACAGCCAAGAGCATTGTCATCACAGGGCCAACCGAGCCCACGATGGAGGTCCGCGTCGCGCCGATACGAGCCACTGCTTCATTGATCAGAAAACTCGGTATCACGGTGCAGATAAAGGCGAGCAATAATCCGTAGATCCACAATCGAGGCTGATCCAGTAATCGACTTGGGTTTTCCGAAATTGCGAAATGCATCATCACAAAGAATGCCGAGCCCAACATTGCCCAACATGTAAACTCACGGCTTCCCATCCGCGCGATGTGCTGCTTTGCCAAAACGATGTACGCTGAGTAACTCACCGCACTCCCCAATACGAATAGCACCCCCAAGCCAACCTGCGAACCGCCAGTGAGTTCCAGTTCCTGGCAATACATAATCCATATACCGACGTAACACAGTAAGAGTGACAAAACGATACGCAGCGTTAGTCGCTCCTTCAGAAACAAGGCTGCCATCACCGCGATCAAGGTCGGATAAGTGAAGAGTGTCAGTCTTTCCAGCTGCGCGGAGATCAACTGCAATCCGCACATATCCAAGTAGGAAGCCAAGTAATATCCCAAGAATCCCAGCATCCAAGCCGACGCCACTTGGGAAGTGCTTACCGGAGGATCGGCACTCATCGATCCAAGTCGCATCGCACGGCCGCGCATCAACAGTAGCACGGCGATGTAGAAGGGGGCTGACAACAGCATCCGCAAGCTAAGCAGTTCGGTGGCATTGGCACCATCCGCATAAGCCAATTTGATCAGGATCGATTTCAGCGCAAACAGAAAGGTCCCGACGATCGCCAGCATCATCCCGGACTGCATTGGGGACTCGGCTCTCGACAGTTGGTTGGGCTTGAGAATGGACAATGGTCAACTCGAGAGACTTAGCTTGGAACTACGAAAACCCAAAGAACCGCAGCTAGCGTCACAGCGGATAATGGCTTTCGGATAGGTTCTTAGGCTTGAACATACTGGAAGTCGGGCAGTTGGCTGGCGGGGCGGATCCGACTCGCGGCCAGCCAAATTGTGACCGGCACGATTGCTTTCAGGTTCGCTACTCGGTGCCTGGCCTCCGCAGTTAGCTCTGCCTGCTGGACACGAGGCCTGCTTGCACGGCGAACCTTTTTTTCCGAGCTGAGAAAACCGCGGCTCGGACCGCGTTGGCTCAGTTTCTTCGGTGAGCCCTGACGTCCGCCCGTCCAGCGGTGGATGGGAAACGTGCTGGGCGTGCTGGAGACCATGGAGCCTCCCTTTCCGTCCGTTTCTACCCTCTGCCCGGGCTGGATTCCATAGCTTCTGGCCGCAGCTGACAAAGGCTTGCCAAAGCCACCTACAACGATGCCGTAAACCATTGCAAAACAAAGACTTAGAGCAACACCAAATCCATTATGGGCGGTTGTTGGGCAGGCCGTTAAATGGTATATTTTGGGGCATCATTGGCGGTCCTCCAGAGACCGCCCAAAGCCCCTCTAATGGGCAAATCACACAGCTTGCTAGAAGGACAAGAGATTGTCAAACGTACCTCCTGACGACTCCGATGATTTGGCCGCGCAGAACGACGAGAATGGCGGGGGCGACGATGATGGGGGCGGTAACAGCGGCACAGAGCTGATCGATCAGCCCATTGAAAACGAGCTTCGTGAAAGCTATCTGACATACGCGATGAGCGTCATTGTCAGTCGCGCCTTGCCGGACGTCCGCGACGGCTTGAAACCGTCTCAAAGGCGGATCTTGGTTGCCATGAATGATTTGAATCTCGGCCCAGGATCCAAGCGCGTGAAATGCGCCAAGATCTCTGGGGATACCAGCGGCAACTATCATCCGCATGGCGAAGCGGTGATCTACCCGACTTTGGTCCGCATGGCCCAGGAGTGGAACATGCGGCAGGTCTTGGTCGACAAACAGGGCAACTTCGGCTCGATCGCGGGTCTGCCTCCTGCCGCCATGCGATATACCGAAGCTCGCTTGAGTGCCGCCGCAGCCATGATGTTGGACGATATCAAGCTGGACACGGTCGACTTTGTGCCGACTTACGACGAGGCACGTAATGAACCGGTGGTACTTCCATCGAAGTTTCCCAATCTGCTGGTCAATGGAGCCACGGGTATCGCTGTTGGTATGGCCACCAGCATTCCGCCGCACAATCTCCGCGAGGTTTGCGAAGCCGTTCGGGCTTTGATTGAAAACCCCGGCATCAGCATTGACGAGCTGATGGAGATCATTCCCGGTCCCGACTTTCCGACCGGCGGCATTATCTGTGGTCATCTGGGGATCCGCCAGGGCTACAGAACGGGGCGCAGCACAATCGTGATTCGGGCTCGCACCAAGATCGAAACCGTCAAGAATCGCTCCCGCATCATTATCAACGAGATCCCCTTCCAGCAGTTTCGCGATCGAGTCGTGGAGCGAATCGCCGGACTGGTGAGTTCGGGCAAGATCAAAGGTATTTCCGGGATTCGCGACGAAAGCGATCTCAGGGAGCCAGTGCGGCTGGTGGTTGATGTTAAACAAGGCCATGACGCCGACATCGTCTTGAACCAGCTATATCAGTTCTCGCCTTTGCAGGACACGTTCTCCATCATCTTCCTGGCTTTGGTGGACGGCAAGCCTCGCGAGCTGAACATCAAGGAGATGTTGCAGGAGTTTGTGCGGCACCGCGTCGAAGTCATCCGACGCCGTACGCAATTCTTGCTCAATCGCGCCCGCAAGCGGAAGCACACGGTCGAAGGACTTTTGCTCGCTCTGGCCGATATCGACCAGATCATCCAGATCATCCGCTCCAGCCGAACTCAGGCAGAAGCCAAGGAGCGTCTGATGGGGGTCGAGGTACCCGCATCGATGATGGAACGAGCCCTAGGCGAAAACGGCTTCCGCGAATTCCAACGCGATCGTGGAGAGGCCGGAGTCTATACATTGACCAGTGTTCAGACCGATGCCATCCTGGCCATGCGGCTCGGCCAGTTGGTGAACCTGGAACAAGATAAGCTGGCGGAGGAGCACGCCGCTCTGTTGGAGGAAATCGAAGGCTACTTGGTGATTCTTTCCGATCAAGCCAACATCTTCCAAATCATCATCGATGAAATGGACGAAATCGCCAAGCGATTTGGCGACGCCCGCCGCACCGAAATTTCGAATGAGGAAATTGGCAACTACAACCTGGAAGATCTGATCACCGAAGAAACCATGGTGGTCACCATCAGCCATCGCGGATACATCAAACGTATTCCGGCCACCACATATCGCGCTCAAAAACGGGGCGGCAAAGGCATCAAGGGAGCCAAGGTCGAGGACGAGGATCCCATTGAGCACCTGTTCGTCGCCAGCACCCACGCCTACCTGCTGTTCTTCACCAACCAGGGCAAAGTCTACTGGCAAAAGGTCTACGACATTCCGCAGCTGAGCCGAGAAAGCCGCGGGCGAGCTGTCGTGAACCTGCTCCGCCTCGAAGAAAATGAGAAGATCGCGGAATGTGTAGCCGTTCGCGATTTCGACTTGGAAGGCCATTTCCTGGTCATGGCGACCAAGCAAGGGCTGATCAAGAAAACAGCCCTGGACGCCTACTCGCGCCCCAAACGAGGCGGCATCATCGCTATCAAGCTGAAGGACGACGACGAGCTGGTCGACGTCAAAGTAGTCGGCCCAGATGATCAGCTGTTGATGGCCACTGCGGGCGGACGGGCGATTCGATTTGCCGAATCCGATGCTCGGGCCATGGGACGAAATACCTCCGGAGTTCGCGGAATTCGACTGCGGAAGGGTGACCAGTGCGTGGGTATGGTCGTGGCAGACCCAGAAGCCACACTGCTGACAGTTTGCCAAAACGGTTATGGCAAACGCACTTGGTTCGGCGCCGGACAAACTCCCAACGAAGACGAAGTCAGCGAAGCGGATCAGGACAAGCCCGAAAGCGAAGCTGAAGCGGAAAGCGAAGGCGACGGCGAGACCCCAAACTCCGCCCAGTCCTACCGCACGCAGCGCCGCGGCGGCGGTGGTCTGATGGACATCAAGACCACCAAACGTAACGGACCGGTGGTGGGCATCGTGGATGTCACGGATGAACACGAGCTGCTGATGATTACATCCGGCGGAAAAATACAACGCATCGCCGCCAAAGAAATCAACATCATCGGCAGGAACACCCAAGGCGTTCGCATCATGAGCCTGGATGAAGGCGATACGCTTTCAGCCATCGTGCGCGTGCCCAAGGAAATGGACGACGGCGACGACGACTCGGGAGAGCCCGCGCCGCAGACTACTCCTGTCCCAGATCCAAATGCCGCCGCCGATAAACAAACGGGTAGCGACCAGGCTGGCAGCGACGAGGCGGGCAGCGAGCAAGGACAGGAATAATCGCTGCAAGCAGGAGACCATGGTTGCTCCGACCTACGAGCCCCTCACGGTGTACAATGGTCGTGAGCAACCAACGGGATTGTCCCTCACCGTTCTTGCCTTGAACGTATCCCTTCTGCCGCTGTTTACTCAGCTCTCATCGATCGGTTACGCGCTGACGGGATGCAAGGTAATCCCCCACCTACCCAATGCGAGAAATGCCATGCGTGGCCTGATACAACAAACATGCACTCTGCTTGCCATAGCCGCCAGCTGCTTGCCCCTGCTTGGCCCGCCGACATTGGCTGCCGGAAAACCCAACATTGTCTGGCTGATATCTGAAGACAACTCAATTCATTACCTGAGAATGTTCGATGCCCATGGGGCCGAGACACCACACATCCAGCAGTTGGCGGAGCATGGACTGAAATTTGAGCAGGCATTCTCCAACGCACCTGTCTGTTCGGTGGCTCGAACAACACTGATGACCGGCTGCTACGCACCCCGAATTGGCACTCAGTTCCATCGTCGCGCGGTAAGCGTCCCCATGCCTGAGAACGTAGCCATGTTTCCCGCTTATCTGCGAACAGCGGGTTATTACACCACCAACAACAAAAAGAAGGACTACAACGCGGACGAAAGCCCAGGAACCTGGGACCAGTCATCGGACAAGGCAAGCTGGCGGAACCGTCGCTCCGATAAGCCTTTTTTCCATATGCAGAGCTTTGCCAGCACCCACGAAAGTTCTTTGCACTTCAATCAGCAAAGCTTTGAGAACTCACCTACTTCCACCGATCCCGAATCTGTCTTTGTGGCCCCCTATCATCCCGACACGGAACTGTTTCGCTATACGGTAGCCCAATACCACGACAACATACGCAAGATGGACGCTCAGATTGGCGACATCGTGGAACAGCTACGGCAAGACGAGTTGCTCGATGACACTTTCATTTTCTATTTTGGAGATCACGGCGGCGTTCTTCCGCGGGGCAAGGGCTATGCTTACGAGAGCGGATTGCATGTACCTTTGGTCGTCTACGTGCCCAAGAACTTCCAACATCTGATTGACCGACCGCTGGGATCTTCGGTTCCGGGATTTGTTCAGTTTATCGACTTCGGCGCAACTGTCCTCAAGCTTGCCGGGCTTGAACCACCGGCCGAAATCGACGGACGACCCTTCCTGGGCCAGGGAGTATCCGCCCAGGAAGTTGATGCTCGCGATGAAGCCTTTGGCTACGCCGATCGCTTTGACGAAAAATACGACCTGGTGCGGACGCTCCGCAAAGGCAAATATGAATATGTTCGCAGCTATCAGCCCTTCAATTTTGATGGGCTACAAAACAACTATCGCTATATCATGTTGGCCTACCAACAGTGGCGTGAGCTTTATCAAGCCGGCCAGCTGGATGCAACTCGAAGCGCCTTCTTTCGCCCACGGCCTGCCGAAATGCTCTTTGACATCGAGGCCGATCCTCATGAGGTGCATGACTTGGCGGAGGATCCAGCTCACGCTGCAACGCTGGCCGAATTGCGTGAACGCCTGCGCACGAAAGTAAAATCCCTGCCGGATCTAAGCTTCTACCCCGAGAGCTATCTGGTGGAAGACGCCTTCGATCATCCGGTGGCATTCGGGAAACGACAACAATCCGAAATTGCTGAAATGGTTGACGTGGCCGACCTGAGCCTGCTCGACTTTGGCCAAGCCCGAGGACCTTTGCTACGGGCATTGAACTCCGAATCGCCGTGGATCCGCTATTGGGGGCTCATTGTGTGCAGTTGCTTTGGTCGCGAGGCCGCAGAATTCGCGCAGCGTGCGAGCGAATTGAAACAGGACGCGAATCTGCTCGTTCGCACAAGAGCCGCCGAGTTCCTTGGATTGATCGGGGCGGAAGAACCTCAAGCTACGCTGCTGGACTGCTTGCGAACCACTCAATCGGGCGTAGAAGCCAATTTGATCCTGAACTCCGTGGTTCTCCTCCGCGACGGAATCCCCGGGTATGAGTTCGAACCTGAGCAATTCCAATTGCAGGAATCCGTTTCCAGCTACTCGGACGTTTTGCGACGTCTATCCTATCTCGAATCCGCCAATGGCATCCCAAAGGATCCCCAGGGCAAACGCCGTCGAGCGCCCTAGCGCCGATTGCAGCAAGTCGTGAGCGTAGGGGCAACTAGGTTCAGGCGTTTCGGAAAGACGCAAATAAACCGAGCCGGCTTCACTAAGGATGCTCAGGCTGCCTGGCCTTTGGACTTCGATTTCCCGTTTCTGGGCGTGGCAAGATTGAACAATCCAAAAATTTCGTCCTGACTGAGGCCAGCGTGACGTGGGGTGCCGGCTGTCGCAAACAGCTGATTGAATAACTCGCGTTTCTCTTCCAGCACCTCGTGTATCCTTTGCTCGATGGTGTCCGCGGTCATCATCCGCGTCACGGTAACGGGCCCGGCTGCGCCGATTCGATGAGCGCGGTTGACCGCTTGATCTTCAACCGCCGGATTCCACCAGCGATCGAACAGGAACACGTACTCGCAAAATTGCAGATTCAATCCAACACTTCCCGCCCCATAGCTCATTAAGATCAAATGCTTGGAGGGATCCTCCTTGAACTGCTGAATAACTGCATCTCGCCTGGCGGAGGGGATCTGACCGTGATATTGCAGCGGTCCAAAGCGGGCCAATGGTTCCGCTAAACGCTGAAGCGTCCCCACCCATTGGCTGAATACAATCGCCTTCTTGCGACTGGCGGCGATCTCCTCCAGGTCTGCCTCCAAGCGTTCCAGTTTACAACTCGCGCCGCTAACCGGATCAAAATTGCAAATCTGTTTGAGTCTCAGCACTAACTCGAAAACGTGCTGTATGGTGAGCGTCTCACCTAGATCCTCCAGTTGCACGATCCCCTCATCCTCAGCCGCTCGATAGCGATCTCGCTGGCCCAGGGTCAGTTCCAACTGTTCGTCGCGGAACATCTTGGGAGGCATTTCCGTTAATACCTGGTCTTTGGTGCGACGCAGAATGTGGTCGCGACTTTCCTTGCTGATCGTGCGAATATTCATCTCACTTCGCAAATGTCCCGGCGCTAGGAACTCGAAAATGTTTACCAGATCTTCGACCGAGTTCTCTATGGGTGTGCCGGTCAATGCCCAGGAACGACTGCGCGGTAGCGATCTTGCGATCTCCGCAGTGGTGCTGTTTCGATTCTTGATCCGCTGAGCCTCATCGAGCACGACTAAATCGAAATGCAGGGCGGAATCTTCGAGCATCTCGCGATCGCGCATCAATAGTTCATAGTTGGCGATCCGAACCGGCGCGTTTTGCTGCCAGATAAAATTACGCCTCGTCGCATCTCCCTCTACCACGGTCACGGGAATCTCCGGCGCCCAGAGTTGAAATTCACGCTGCCAGTTTGTGACCAAGGGCTTTGGGCACACCAACAAGATGTTGCGAGCCTGCTGTGACAACAACAGCATGCGAATCGCCGTGATGGCTTGCATGGTTTTGCCCAATCCCATTTCGTCGGCCAATATGGCGGATTCCCTGGGGAACAGAAAAGCGATTCCTTCGAACTGATAAGGAAAGGGCTGAAAAGGGAAACGCAGTTCGGCGGACGCGAGCAGGTTCTCCAGCGGCGGCTGGAGCAAGTAGTACAAGCGATCTTCCAACTTCACAATATCGGACGGTGGCTTGATCCGCGTCCGCCGTTGTCCGGATTTTCGGTCTGGCTGCGACTTTGTTTTTGGACGTTGCTTGTCGCCCGGATCCTGCTTATTCCCCAAGGGAACTTGCGATGCGGGATCGAAAAACACGCTCATCGTCCGCAATGGCATACTCCCAAAACGAATTGGGACCACTGCGGGAGCGTTGTTTTGAATATCCCAAGATTTTGACTCAATAGGGATACAGCGACTTAGCTGCCCCTGCCAACCCGTAGCATGAGTTTGCACCGTTAAGCCCGACTGCCACTTCATATCTTCGTGAAAGGCGATATCCGCCCAGCCGAATTGATGACCATCTTCTTCGCCGGAGTGCTTTGCTGCTTTGCGCGTAAAGAACATGCTTCCTTTACCTTCAGTCGCCCCACAAGGTGTTGGACGTCCTATCTAGCTCCCAACTTGTTGGACTCTGCCTTTTGAGAACCTGCGATCCTCAGGATCGTTCGATCGATAACAGTCACCTTTCGCTTCCGCGAAAGCTGCGGAAAAACACTACTTTCGCTGGGCGAAAGCTGCTGTAAATCGCTACTTTCGCGGAGCGAAAGGCGACTATCAGACACTCATTGATCGAACGCGACTAAGCGGCACGAACAATGGGATGTGCTTCCATCAAGGCTTCGACAATTCTCTGAAACGGTTCTTGCAGTTCGAAGTGAGAGGCCAAGCCGTCAAGAATGGTCGTGATGACTTCCGTTGAACAATCGAGATCCAGCGGACTTTCGAAATCCTGATCGCCTACACGCACCTTGCGAGTTGGTGTCGCCGATGTCGGCGTCGTCAAGCTAGTTGTCGGCTGACGAGCGGAATCTTCCCGAAGCAGCAGCGTGGTTACATCGGACACGTGATTCAGGGCCAGTACCGGCGGGCAGTCGGTCAGGATCAGATCTGGCGGCTGCTTCGATTTCTTCAGCAGTGCCTGGCCGATTTGTTCACCGCAAACGAAATCGTTGAGCGTTGCACCGTACAGCAGCACCTGCGCCCTGCTGGGCTTGATCGGCAGCGTGCAGTGAAACTCGAGTGGTCGCGCCATTGCATTCAGAATGAGAAACCCGCCGAAGTAGCCATGCTCCGCATGCTGCCTTACGGAAAGGAATCCCAGAGAATCGGCCATCAGGCATAACCTTCCATGGAGTGTTTCTGACTTTGCCCGCACCATCCACGAGCCTGTAATTTGCCAACCGGAGCTTGCTAGCAATGCGACCACGCTTCCGCATGTTGTGATGGACGCGGAACGACAGCAAGCATTCTCTTGGCGAGGTGCGCAAGCCTGCAAGCCTTTGCGGCCTGTAGGGATAGCATGCCCCTGCGGCGCTCGCCATCGCACTATGGTTATGTCGGGATGCGGGTTGTATCGACTTTAAGTGCGGTCGAAGTTCGGATTCTCTTGGCAACTTTGCTCTTAGGCGGAGGCTACTTGCTCGACTTGCGACAAATGCTGACTATACTAGGCCGGAAACGATTCGAGCCGAAGTGACAGGGAGTAAATAGTAGTGGCCCAAGAACCCTCTCAATATTCGCCCATGTTCCGCATTGATGTTTCTGCTGAACCCAGTGCGTCTGCGGCTCCCAATGCTGGCAATGCCGAGCAAGCAACGCTTGCATTGCTGCACCAGATCGCAACCGGACAGCAACGGCAAAATCAATTGCTGGAACAGCTGGTCCAGGCCACTGTCACCGTGCAAAAGCAGCGTGCTCAGGAGTTGGAACAGTGGAAGGAAGCCAATCCACGGCTGGCCAAGTCTTGCCGCAAGGCGGCTGAAGCTCTATCCCGGGTCCAAACCGAATTTCTTGAAACGCTCACGGAAGAAATCAACGACAGCGAAGACCATCTCATCGAAGGCGACTACATGCTCAATGAGTTCGTCGATCGCTTCGGGCCAAGACTCGCCCATTTGAATGGTGTACTGCAGGTGCTGGCTCAACTCGGTAATGGCGTGCCAGCCAATCACTCACACTGAGCTTCTGGCGGTCTATTCTCCAGCCAACGAACCATCCGCATTTACGAAATTTAGAGTTTCGGAAAGTAACGATTGCTCTAGCTTCGTTGGCCCCAGCTAGCTAGGATCGCGACAAACGGGAAGGTGTGCGCTTGGCGAAGCCATGCCACACAACGGATTTTTCCCGTGGCCGTTGCACGACTCAGTAGACACTCAAGCAGTGACTGGGTTGTTCGTTCAAGGAGGATTATCGTGCAAACGATTAAGACCAGTGTGGTTGTCGTTCTCTTGCTGGCTGTCTGCTATGGCGCTTTTGTCGCCTTGAATGCTCCGGATCCCGACCTGCCAGACAGCATGCGAGTTTGGCTGGAGGAAACGGATCTCGAACAACTGCTACCGGACGAAGGCAGCATGGCATCCATGGACGCAGCAGTACCCATTGATCCTTCGCAACTGATAGTTGGAGGAGCGGGGGGTCTATCCACACCTGGCAATCCCACTCAATTGCCTTCCTCGCTGCCGAATCTTTCGCTGGAACCCATGAGCACGGCTACAAGTCCGGTATCCGTGGAAAGCAGCTCTGTTCCCTTGCCCGCTGCCGGCTTGCCGGGCGGGTCCCCAGATCAGATCGCGACCAACCTGGGTGGCACGATACCGACGCCGCCAGCCGATCTTGGACTGACCTTGCCAGGCAACAACTCAGGCACCAGCAATACGAACGCGTTGCCCGATTTGGCCAACGCGCCCAAATTGGAGGGCTTCCCCGCCTTGGCCACGCCGGGTGCAGCTACCCAACCGACAACCGAACAATCCGCCGGGCTGCCCGGTTCCGGCAATCGCTATGCGGTGGGCGCGGAAACAAACACTCCACTGGTTTCGGGCGAAAAGAATCCCGGAAACGCCATGACCCTCGGCTACCAGCAAGAGCCTTCAGCTGCCAGTCCGCCTGCAGCCACTGGCTCCACCAGTCGCCCACAGCCTACCATGGCTTTTGCTGCAGCTCGTCAGCAGGCTTTGGACCTGGCCAATCAGCAACAGCTAAAAGAAGCTCTGGCTTTGCTTTCGCCCTACTTCAATAGCCCCGAACTTGGCGCTGAAGAAAGTGCGGATTTGATTGACTTGTTGGACGCGCTCTCCAGGGAGGTCGTCTACTCGAAGCGTCATCTGTTGGAGCCTCCGCACGTGGTGAGCGCAACAGACAACGTAGCCTCTGTGGCCGAACAATATAGTATTACGCCCGAGCTGCTGAATGCTCTGAATGGACTTGGCAATTCGAAAGCCCTGGTGCCCGGCTCTCAGCTGAAAGTGGTTCGCGGGCCGATCAACGCTCAAGTGAGTCTGTCCAAGCAAGAGCTGACGCTGTTTGTCAGCGACTTGTATGCGGGACGCTTTCCCGTGACGTTCGGCAAAGACCCCGCCCCCAAACTCGGCTCGTTTGAGGTTGTCGCCCGACAGCAGGACCGAACCTACTACGCCTCGGGCGGCAATGTGATCCAAGGCAAGGAGCCCATGAATCCCTATGGAGGCTATTGGTTAAACCTAGGGAACGATCTGTGCATCCACGGGACCGCGGAAATGTCGAGTTCCGATCTGGAAGACGCTGGCTGCATCAGCCTGGCCCCGCTGGACGCTCAACATGTCTTCAACATCCTCGTTGTCGGTAGCGAAGTTGCGATAACTCCCTAGGCAAAAAGCTTGCCGAGCCGTTCCTGGCGACCGCCACACCCGTTCAAATCGGCACGCGCGGTCGGAAAGCAGACGCAGTTCGCACCTGCATTGCCCTGAAATGCAAAGCTCACGAGAGACTCAAGCCAACACAGATTCGAGTCGAGTACGAGCAGCGTTCCACTCAGTACGATTACGAGCAACAGCCTCAAAACTGGTAGAGATGAGTTTCGGCCAAAGGGACGTACCCGCCGAGGACATCTGGCGTGAAATACACTCAGGGGCCGGAGGATTGCCCAGGAGTGATCAGCTTGGAACGCAGCCAACTTTGAGCGGAGAACGATAATTTCTCCGAGTGTTTTTCTAGTTGTGCATTGATCTTGTCGGCCAGCTTGGAATTGAGATCTTCCAGCTTCTCATCCACCACGCGTTTCAGTCCTTCACCTAACACCTTGGCGAAATCACCGCCCACCTGACTGACTCTCCGCACTCGATAATGCGTCAATTCAATGTGGGCACGCTCCACAGTTGGGCGCATGGAGATATCCGGTGGAAGCACTAGCGGATTGACCTGAAACTGAACGGTCCCTTCCAGGGTCAAGCGACAGGCTGCGTCGGCATTGGCACTGATGCTCACAACTTGCACGTCGCGAACCCAGCGACTCAGCCTTCCGAAAACGTCGAGGGCGCAATCCACGCTGATGCCAAAAGCGATTCGTCCATCCCCAAGAGTTTCGAGTTGATGAAACTCAATGAACAGATTCTTATCGGGTTCCACGAAAGAAATCGAATAACGTGTCCAAGTTCCCGCGTTGACTAATTTTTTACGCCGCTTCGTCTCCAGTTTCCACCCTTCGCGACGCCAGTCGATCCCGTCCCAGACTTCCTTCTGCTGATTCCACTTGCGATCATCTTCGTAGCTCTCAGGTAGATTTCTACGAATCAACTCCTCCAACCACGCCAGGACCTCCGGCGTCGCCAAACTCGCGTCAGCCTCCGAGGCTAGCGGGAACGCGATTCGCTTGGCAGGGACCTGGGAAGGTTGAGCCGCGGGACGGCCGCTCTCCAAAGACAATCCCATGGACATGTGCGAAGATTCTGCGAGCGTTTTGCCAGCCGAACCGGGAGGATCGTCGACAGCGAACACATGTTGGGAAGCTGGCGCTTGGGCCCAGGCCGTAGCCGCGCCCGGAAGACAAGGCAGCTCAAATGATATCAGGCAGGCTGCCAGAGCCGTGAGCGTGTTCCAACCGCTTGGGGGACCGCCGCCAGTCCTCATGGGAACCTCCTTGCATGCTCGGGTGCTCCAGGTTCCGCCGATGGGAACAGGAGCACTTTTTAGCTTTCATCGCTGCCCAATGGCTTCCATTCGAAGCCCAACCCGGGCCCATCCAATAATTCCGTAGGAACCGTTCCGTACCGCACGCGAAACATCGGTGCATACTGCTTCATATAGGCTTCATTGCCCGCGGGGCAATACTGCCTGCCATTGCCTTCGATGGCCGACACGGTCGGAATATGACCTGCGATGGCTGCCGAGTGCAGAAACGAACCGCCGATGCAGGTCAGATCCTGCACGCAAGTAAACATTTTGTACTCGGCACCTGCGGCCGCCATGATCAAACTTTCCGATTGGCCTTTGCAAGCCTTTAAGGCGATTCCCGTATAGCCGCGTTGCCGTGCCAGTTTCAAACTCTCTGGGCCGGTCAAAGATTCGTCAATCACCACCGGTCTCAAGCGGGCGATGCGATGCACCGTCATCTCAGTTCGCTGCGTCAGATCTCGTGGTGTGGGCTGCTCGATGTACTGGAGACGATCAAACGAGGGTCGGCTCAACCGCTCAATGCGTTCCAGCAAATCGAGCACGTAATCCTCGTTAGGACACTGTTCATTGAAGTCGAAGGATAGCTTCCAATTGCGTTCCGAAGCAACGGACTCGCAAATGCGGGTCACCTCAACGATGCGGCCGACATCCCAATCGATGTTGTTGCCAGCCAGCTTAATCTTCAGATGACTGATGCCATCCGTCTGCAACCACTCCTCCAAAGTCTCCGGATAGCCATCGTTTAATCTCTGTGAAATATCCGCGCTACTCAATGGATCCAAAGCACCCACCAAGTGATACAGTGGCATCGTCGATTTCGGCGCCGAAGAAAGGTAGTCCCCCGGGTATTTGCCGCTAAACTCACTGCCCAGATAAGCCCCTAAGTCCTCGTTCAGATAGTCAGCCGTCATGCACTGGAAACTGTTCACGCCCAACGCGCGACCGTAGGCATCGTGAATTGCTGCGTCCAGAGGACTCGAAGCGACCATTGCGGCCAACTTTGGAATGGACTCGGCAATCTTGAACTCCGCTACCATCTCCTGGGTCACGCTTTCGCGCAGCTCGGCAATTTGACGGCTGATCTGCAGTGGATCGCCGCCCAAACCTGCCCCTTGTACTCGGGCGACCAATCGATCTGCCAATTCCAGCATTAGCTTGAGCGTGATCTTGCCGGGAATGCGGCTGGGCCAAGCCCAGGCATTTCCCATCGTCATTTCACCAATGCCCTTGTGCTTCTTTTTAGTCCCGGCGCGCGTTACCGTCACTTCCGTCCGCAACACGCAAACGTCCTCGACAACGCGACCGCCAAACTTCATAGGCTGGCGATAAACAAAGGAACGATTCGAATTGACGGCTTCTCTGACGGTGATGTCCGAAGGATTTGCCACGGCGAAGCATCTCTTTCTAATGAAAGCCGGCCCGATAGCGCCGGCGCTTGATTCTTGTGCTTGAAGAGTGGAGCCATGTGATCGTGACCGAAACGGGCTGTGCAGCGGCTAACTCCGTTCTCCCGCAGGGCCTGCATAAAGCCATGCACTGAAGCCACGATCTACAACACCCGCTATCCTTAGACTAACCCTTTTCGCACGGCCCAAACAGCGGCCTGAGTGCGATCCGACACTCCGATTTTCCGCAGAATGTGCTGCACATGCTCTTTCACGGTTTCGTAGCTGATCCCTAAAGCCAAAGCGATCTCCTTATTGGTCAAACCATTGGCCAATTGACGGAGAACTTCACTCTCGCGTTGCGTCAGGGGAACTTCGACATCCGAGACAACCCGAGGCGTGGCCAGAGCTCCCGTGACGCGACGCAATTCTTCGCGAGTCCAGGCGGATTCACCACGAATTGCCATCTCCAGAGCTTCCACCAAGCGTTCCCGAGAATCACTCTTGAGCACATATCCGGAAGCGCCCAGGGCTACCGCTCGAGCCACATAGGTTGGATTGTCATAAGTGGAAAACAGAACCACGGGGAGATGCGGATGATCGAGCTTGAGGCGACCAAGCACGTGTAAACCATCTCCACCGGGCATTCGAACATCCAGCAAGACAATGTCCGGGGGATTCTCCGCAACCTTCTGCAGAACCTCCTCCCCAGTCGTAGCCTCAGCCGTCACCTCAAAATTTGTGTCTCGCAGAACATTCTTAAGCCCTAAGCGGACGACCTGGTGATCATCTGCCACCAACAGAGAAACTGCCATGAAAAGACCCAAGCTAAATCAGAGTACCGCTAAATACAGTTCAAAGTGCAGCCGCCGCCAGCAACCACTCGCGAATTAGCCAATCCACGCAAGCCTTACGATCCAGCCGAACCCCGTTTCGAAAGCGATGTTCGCCGGTTTCTTTTGAAGTGCACAGCCAACTCCAACGGGGGAAACGTGTTGAGGAGCATGCCCCTCAAAAATCGCCCCAGAAATCACCGCGAGTTGCTGACAGGTGGTTTGCCCACTACCAAAAAGGGCTGCTCTTACAGCTAATGTAGTACTATTTGCAGGTCTAGTAAACCTCCTGGCGGGTAAGAAATCCGTCTTTGTTGCTGTCACGGCTGTCAAAATCATCCCCGTCACCTAGGAACTCATTGCGGTCCACAAATCCATCATCGTTGCTGTCCATGGCTGCAAACCAATCGAGTTCCGCGGCGGATGCTGCCACTGTGCCGCGGCCCGCCAGCAGGAGTTGCGCGAGTCGATCGTCACTGCGAACGAGCTGCAGCTTGATGACTAAGGGCAGCTCATTAGGCGTTAGCAGGCCATCCTCGTCGGCGTCCAAAGCGGCAAGCCGCTGCTCCGCCTGCTGGATTTCCCTGGCATCCATGCGACCGTCACCGTTCTGGTCAAGCAGCCGGAACCAGGGCCGGGAGGCCGTCATCCAGCGCACCATCAAGCGTCCACCTTGCCTCGAGGCCAACCAAGCCCAGGCACGTTCGAATTCGACATCGTCCAGAACCGCGTCCTGATTTTCATCCAGCAGTTCGAAGGCCCCTTCTTTGAGCTGCAATTGGGCCAAGGCGAAGGCTCGCAGTTGGGAATCCTTCAAAGCCATGTTGAGACGCTGTTGGAGCAGACTACGAACGGAGGGCGCAAACGCATCTTCGATCTCAAGATCCACGATCACTCGCTGCAAATCCAGACGGGCGCCGGCTGCATGGAGAAACCAGCTCTGCTCCGCAGAGCCAGGGTGACTGCCCGACTGCTGGCCGTTCTCCTGCCCAGACTTCTTCCTAAGCAGTCTGGCACTGCTGTCGAAGGCGGGCGACTTGCTGGGCTCTTCTCCAAGGGAAGGAAACTGCAGGACGATATCCGCATCGGCTTCCAAGGTGTGGACAGACTCCAACTCCCCAATCGTCAACATATCGTCTTGATTAGCATCCACAATTGCCCAACGGGGCTGGCTCCAGTCGCGCCACTGTTCGCGGGGAATACCACTCAAAAAAGTGTAATGCTCCAACAAGTCACGGGCGAATTCTCGAGCAGCTCGGTTCTGGATCTCCGATGCTTCGGATTGCAATTCGGCACTGGCTGCGGAAAGCGTATTCGTGTCCAGCAATGAACTTCCCCGCATACCCATGGATTCTTGCATGGGAAGACTTTCATCCGCCTCCAGCAGGGAAACGGTACCATCACCATTGAAATCGTAACTGCTGAGAAGGACTGTTACTGCAGCTTGCTCGCTGGCATCCAGTGAGTAGTCATTGTTAGAATCCAAGCGGCCCCAGGGCGATTTACTGGCGGGCGGACCAGGCTCTTCACCGATGTCTGAGATCTGCAATTCAGCGTTGCGAGAAAGCCCCCGCGAGAGAAATGCGGCGAATTCTTCCCGATCGACCTTTTGATCGCGGTTGGTGTCATACATGGCGATCAGCTGACTTTCTTGCTCGTTATCTGGAACAAGATTTCCGAGCCAGCCGGATTGGATTAACGGCAATTGCAGCAGTGCTTGCCATTCCATGGGGAGGAAGCCCGTCTTTGAATTTTGCTCATCAACTTGCAAGTCCGTGCGCAGCGAGTCGGCCACCTGTTCGACCAAGGCCTCCGAGGCAGCCTCTAAATCAAGTTCGCCCACCGCCACGGAAAGATCAAGCATGATGGGCCCAGTGGGCGACAACGCAGCCAGTCTGCGTGTTGTCCATGCTCGACCCTGAAACGCTTCCGCGTCGATCCAGCCCTGCTCGCTTTCCGCCGCATGCGGAGCAGGCTCATTTCCGTCCGTTGGCAGATCTCCCACTGGAAACTCTCGGACTTGACCATCGCCCTCTGCCTGGGATGCAGACTCGGCCTTCGCTTCCCCCGCCGAGTTCACAGCCACTTTGGGACTTTGCCGCTTGGCCGGAGCCACGCTCGGCTTGCATCCGGCCATGCACAGCGCACCGAGACAAGTCAACACGATCGCTACCGACCCGCGTTTCCAGAGCGGGATGGTAACGAAGTCCCCATCGGGACAAGCCCTGACCAGCTCCCGCGGCCCCGCGACATGCGCAGCCCCGCTCGGTAGATTCGCTTTCAGGCTTGCCTTCGCGGCATGAGCTGCTCGCAAGTTCCACCTGAAAAACCGTTGCATCCCACTCTCCTTGGCGACCTGACTTGGCGAACAACCATCAGGACAGCCGCGAACAACATACGACTTGGAATAGCTTGATCGAAAGTGGCGCTGTCCAATTAGGGTGTCATGGCGAATTCCGTTGAGTTGATCAGCGCCCACAAAAGATCGGATTGCCAAGGGACCTTTGATGGCCCGATTTGCGTTTGGCTTTCCGACACGACATCAGCTCCGTCCGCTCCGGAAACTGTTCCATCAAACAACGCGGAAAACGCCGCCTCTTCTTCGCGCGAAGGTACGCGATTGAGCGTGGCCAAAAACAGCCACCGAAATTGCTTCCGTTGATCAAAATAAGGCGCTTCCAGGGCCTTGAGCAGACGGCTCGTTCCTTCACGCGAAACTTGGTCAAACGTATCGCCGTGCAAGGTCACCAAAGCGGAAACCATCCCCAGCTTGGCTTCGCTCGCATCGCCTCGCAACTTGCCTAATTGATTCGCCAATGCCGCTTCTGCGGCGGCATTTTCACCACCGACAATCTCACGGGCTACCTTGGAGATGGAATGGCTCAGCTGCAATTCCGTGAGTGGCTTGGCGGCCATCACTGCATAAGCGTCCTCGGGCGGCGTTCCACTCAGATGCAAGCTGCTACGACGATAGGCCTTTGTTTTCGCCATGACCGCCATCAGCTTTCTCAAGTCGTAACCCTCCGCCGCAAAATACTCACTGAGTTCCTTCAACAGCTGTGGATGGGATGCCATTTCCAGGCTTCGCATGTCATCGATCGGCTCGATGAGCCCGCGGCCGAAGAGCAGGGCCCAAACTCGATTGACTGCGGCTCTGGCAAGGAAGGGGTTTTCTGGTGCCGTCAACCACAGCGTCAATTGCTGGCGCCGCGTGCCGCGGCCAAGTCCACTCTGCCCGGTCTTCACCAGCGGTTGGGGAGGCACGACTTCGTCGGTGCCCGGCAGCATCACATCGCCGCTATCGACATCCGTGACTTCACCGCGGCCCATCATCGCCTGCTCACCGGAGGCGGACAGCTGGGCGAAGTAGGCGGCAAAACTCCAGAACTCACGCTGCGACCATTCATCGAAAGGATGATCGTGGCATTCCGCGCAATCCAGTTGAACGCCCATAAAGACACGCGCGGTCTTGGCCGCAATCTTTTCGGGCTTACCTTCCAAGGCTACGAAGAACTCGGTAGGTCCAGCTTGCACCGGACCGCTAGCAACCAGCAGATCCGCCACCAGCCGGTCATAGCGAAGGTTCTCCGCAAAGCGGCTACGCAACCAGCTCTGCAATCCGTCGCTTCCTAGACCCGGCAACGCGGTATTGTCTTCGGGAAGCATCCAAGCCGACCATTGGCTGGACAGGTGCGCTGCACATAGCGGACTCTCCAATAGCCGGTCGATCAACTGCTCGTGTTTATCCGGCGATGTGTCTTGCACAAAATCAAGTGCTTCCGCCGCACTGGGGGGCCAACCCGTCAAATCCAAATGGGCACGACGCACAAATGCGGCATCCGAGCAACTCCCGGCAGCCTGCCATCCCAGCTCAGCCAGCCGGCTTTCAAGTAGTTCGTCAATCCGCGCACTCATTTGCTGCGTGCCGGAGGTTACATTCTGGGCAGCGAGCGGTGCAGCCAACCCGCACCAGGTGATACACAGCCACATAGCGCAAACCACACCCGACCATGCCTGCGACCGACGCCCAACCAAAAAACGCGAATGGCTCCGGCAAAACTCCGGGAGAAAGCCCAAAAGAGATGCCTTGCGTGGCAAGCTCCAACATTCGAATCCAGCTAAGTCGAACATAAGGCAGTCAGGATGAAAGGTTCAGGCCAACAACAGAAAGTTCGCAAAGTCCTTCCTGCACAGTATATCCGATTCCAAACTCCAACGAGCAACGGACTGGGGGCACCCGCGGTAGTTCCGATTCCTCGGGATGGGCAAAGATGCAGCTCAGAAGCATGCTAGCAACGCAATTGCTCTGGGAATGACTCCCGAAAATCTGTAACTACGTTTGCGAATCGTCGGTTATCTAGGAGGAATTGGTATCGTGAGATCTCTAAGCTACTCACAGCTGCTTGCCGGATCACTTGCAGCCACTTTGTTCGTCGGCTGTCATTCTTGGTCGGGTGGCGCTTATCCGTTCCAGAGCACATCCCGTGTGCCGCCTCCGGCCACGGGCAGTTACCAGGTTCCGTCGAGTTACTACAACAACACAGGCGGGAATGTCTCCCAGGTTTACCAAGGCTCAGCCCCCGTAGCTGCCAATCCAGCATCGGCGGCCAATGGCAGCTTGCCTGCCGAGAACGGGTTTGCAAACAGTGTCCAGCCAGCGGGCTACTCAGCGACCACCGGTGGCATGCCTCCGGTTACCGCTGCCCCAGCCGGCTTTTCCTCCGGAGCTAATGCCGGGTTCGGCGCACCTGCCACCGCCAATGCTTCGGGCTTCACGTACTCTGCCACGCCTTCGGCTCCACCGCCCATTGGGGCGCCAGCGATCGGCAACCCGGTCGCTAACAGCCCGCCAGCGGTGGGTAACCCTAGCGTTCCCGCCTCGACCGCCAGCTTTAGCGATAGTGGCGATGTCCCCAGCCTACAATGGCAACCATAGTGCAAGACTGTGAGCGACATTCCGGCTTCCGTAACTGATTCTATCGCCAGTCCATTCGCCTTTTCGGGTGCCGGATCCAGTACGACATCACTGGACTCGAAACTCGTTCATCAGACCAAGTCTGAGATCCGAGCACTTGCGAACGAGATCGCCGGACTGGCAGCTTCAGAAATCTCCCAAGCCAAGTTTCTCGAGGGCTTCCTGCCTCGCTTGAAGTTGGCAATGGGCGCTTCGGCCTCTGCCGTATGGAGAATCGACGGTCCTTCGCAAGGCACATCCGAGCAAGCACCCTTTCATTTGGTCGCTCACCAAACCCTGCAACAAGAACTGCTGAACGACGACTTGCATCCAAGCCATCAGCACAGCGACATTCTGCGAAGTGCGCTGGTGGAGGCCAAACCGATCCTGGTTCCACCAAGAACCGTTCACATCAATGCGGATCGCCCAGCCAATCCATTGGACGAAGCCATCATCTTAGTGCCAATCGGTTTGGAGAAGCAGATTCAGTACGTTCTCGAAGTCGTGCAGCCTTCAGCTGGAGGTCCGGCCGCTCAACGAGGCTATCTCCGCTTTGTGGCCCAAATGGCGGAACTCATGTCGGACTATTTCCGTCGCCAGCGGCTGCGTGAAGTCAGCAGCGAACTGCAACAGCAACGCCGACTGCAAACCTGGCTCGTCCGCGTTGCGACCACCGACCGACACTCCGACCGCGACTACCAAGCAGCGTGCGGCCTGTCCGAGCTACTAGATTTGCACCCTGTGTTTATCCTCCGCTCCCCCACGCAACGCATCACAGCTTCCTGGCGTGTTACCGCTTATAGCGGAGTACCCGAGCCGGATGCGCGGAGCGAGGTTCTGGAAGCCGCCCAGCAACTGGTGTGTAAGCTGGCAAGTGCAAACAAGTCTGCATGCATTGAGGAACTCGCTACGAATCCTGCCGCGCAGCGTTCTTACGATTCGCGTCTGCACTGGCTTACTCCATTCTCCAAAGACGGAGGTGGACAAGACGGCGGAACCGGAACTGCGGCTTACCAAGCCGAACTGCTGCGAGTATGTCAGCTGTTAAAATGCGAAAAGCTTCTGAGTGTCTCCGCTGCCAGCGAATCCCATCCTTGGTACCTAGCGGCTGTTACGGCCGATTCAAATTCACTCGCCGAAGCCATACCCTGGAAATCCCACGACAACGCCCAACGACTGGCGAGCGAGTTCACATCCACTCTGGACACGCTGTTGGTGCATGGTCGGCGTGCTCCTTCCCACAACCCTGTGGCACGGAGTTTCTCCCTCAACAAATCTACTGGCGCTAGCAAGTGGATCATCCGCGGCCTGATACTGACCTTGGCTGTGGTGGCTGCATGGACGCCATTACCCCAACGGATTCATGTCACCGGAACGCTGCGGGCCGTGGATCGCTCCGCGCACTTCGCTCCCATGGATGCAATCGTGCAAGAGGTGCTGGTTCGTGAGGGGGACTGGGTAGAAGCCAAGCAACCTCTCATGCGGCTTCGCAGCAGTGGGCTTGAAAGCCAATTGGATCACATCCGAGGTGAAATAGCCTCCCTGGATGACCAGCTTTCCGAACTGCAAAACCTGCGTGCCAGAGCCTCCAATCTCACGCTCGAGGAAAATGACGCGATCAACGCTGAAATCCAGAAGCTGGAAACGCGTCAGCGCAATCATAAGCAACAACAGGCCATACTTGAGAATCAGCAACGCAGCCTTGAGATTGTGGCGCACTCTGCCGGCCAAGTAGCTACCTGGAACATACGCAACCAATTCTTGCATCGACCGGTCAGCAAGGGACAACTGCTAACGACCGTGTTTGAACCTCAAGGCAAGTGGCAACTTCAGTTGTCGATCCCTGACAAACGCATGGGGCTCGTGGGGAAAGATGACGCCAGCACAGGTCTCGCAAAGTCGCTGCCCAGCCTACGTTTTCATTTGACCAGTCATCCTCAAACGGTGCTGGATGGGCAACTGGTCCAGCTAGCAACACAAGCCCTTCCTGACATCGGCGATCCAACCCGAGCAAGCATTCTGGCTCTCGCCGACATTGACGAGACCAAGCTACCGTTGCGAGAGGACGGCACCGTGGTGCACGCCACCCTGGACTGCGGGCGTGTTCCAGCTATCTGGCTGATCCTGCGGGATGCCGTGTCAGCCCTCAGGGCGCAGTTTCAAATGTTGTTCTAGGAGCCGCCAATGTATCGAACCCAACCCCTGTGGATGACCATGATTCTGGTCTGCTGTTCAATCCTGACCATTAGCGCGCAAGAGTTACCATCGGGTTGGAAACAATTCAGCCAGTGCCCTGTGAAAGCAGATCGTACGATCGAGGTGGACTCGGACGAGAGCGGACACCTCCAATCCATGAATGTGAAAAGGAACGATTGGATCTTGCAGGGGGCTGTGATCGCAGAGCTGGATTCCGAGGGCATTGAAAATGAGCTTCAGATTGCCAGTCTGCAGCATGAAAACGCTAAAAGCTTGGCCAGCGACATGACAGATATCCAGTTTCGAGAGTACGCGTTGCAAGAGGCCCAGGCGGATCTGGAAAACCACCGGTCCATCCAGGGTAGAGTCAGCGGCTGGGAGATCACGCAACGCGAATTGGCTGTGGCGAGCGCGCGAGTCAACCTGAACCGCGCAAAGAACGAGCTCAAACGCAGACAGCTGGAAAGCGAACTGCAAGCGGCTCGCGTCAAAGCCCTGCAAATCCGCTTGTCGCGACATACCATTCGGGCTCCCATACAAGGCGCTGTGTTGGAGGTCGTCAAACAACCGGGCCAATGGGTAGAAACCGGCGAGACTCTTGTCCGAATTGCCGATCTCGAGTCTCTGGTCATCGACCAGACACTCCCTTCCGATGTGGATCGCAGCCGGTTAAAGGGAGCTGAAGCCTTCGTTGTTTTCGACAGCAATGGCAAAAGCTTTCGCTTGCGTGGCGAAGTGGAATCCTACGATCCTCAGGAAAATGCCCAAGGGGAGATCTGGTTTCACGTCCGCGTCCGCAACCAACGACAAGATGGAGAGTGGCTATTGCTACCGGGGAAACCGGTGACCATCTACGTTAACCTGAGCGATCAAGCCACGCGTTCTGCACAGGCAGTCCCCTAAGCTTTGATCTCGGGCCGCCCCCATGCATGCTCAATCCAACCAATCTACAAACTGGCTGCGTCGCCGACCGGAGTTGCAGATCCGTGCTACCGCGGACGACACCGCAGCCGGCACGGAAAAATGGATCGTATTTGATCCCATACGTCGGCGAAGTTTTCGCGTGGGAAAAATGGAGCACTGGCTGCTAGAGAATTTGAAAGTATCCCAAGATGCGGAAAGACTGGTCTCGCAGTGCTCGCGTCAATTTGCCGAATCACTGCCGCGAGAGAGGATCCAACTCGCGATCCTGAACTTCCAGCAAAATGGATTGTTGCTACAGCCTCCAAGCAGCTTAACGCCACAATCGCAAAACAGAGTTCGTTCCGCTAGCGTCGCGGAGCACCGAAATCTGCGGTTGCAAGGCTGGCTCGCGAGACTGATGGTCTGGCGAGTTCCAGGCTTGTCCGCCGATCGGCTCCTGGAACGTCTGCTTCCTTACTCGGGTCCTTTCTTCTCCCGTTCGGCGGTGAGATTCTGGTTGGCGATGGCTCTGGTAACAAGTGTGATGCTGGCACTCAGCTGGGATCGTCTGTTACCCCGCGTCGATCTTGCCGGCTGGATTTTCCAACCGCGCGCTCTGACCTACGGATTATGCATCCTGTTCCTGACGCGTTGTATCCACGAACTGGGTCACGCGCTGACATGCAAATTATATGGAGTCCGCTGCCCGGACATCGGTTTGCTGTTCGTCCTGGGCGCGCCCTGCCTCTACTGCGATGTATCCGAGAGTTGGCAGCTTCCCAAGCGTTCTCAACGAGCCGCGATCGCCGCGGGCGGCATCTATGCCGAACTAATCGTGGCGACTCTTGCAGCCTGGTGCTGGCTGCTGACAGTAGACGGAACATTTAACACCCTGGCCATGCATACCTTGCTGATTTGTTCCGTCAGTACCTTAGCTTTCAACGCGAATCCGCTGATGCGATTTGACGGATACTACATTCTGGCGGACATTCTGGACGAAACCAATCTGCGCACTAAAGCCGATGGCATTGCACTGCGCGGGCTGGAAAACATCGCGTTAGGACCGACTAGCAACGCCTCCCCTTCGACTGGGAACCGACGTACTCGAATGCTGGGTGTGTATGCCGTTCTGAGTTGGCTCTATCGTTTTGCGATCGTCGTGGCCATTGCGGGTGTTGTCTATTCCGTATTGACTGCTTGGAATCTAGCTTGGATAGGTCGCTTCGGAGCGGCGGCCGTCGTCTTCGGCATGTTACTGCTACCTGCGGCGCGATTTTTGCGCGGCCTACTGGAAAAAGCTCAGCTATGGAAGCAAAGACTGCGTCTAGCGCTTTGGTTATTGCTGCTCATTGCCTGCGTTACCTGGCTTCCGATTCCCCAACGTCGCTGGACTACCGGCTGGGTTGAGCCGCATGCATCGGCCGGGGTCTATGTGCCCTATGATGCTCTTCTATCGTCGGTCTTGGTCGCTGACGGCCAAACAGTCACTGAGAATCAGCCACTGTTTGAGTTAACCAGCCACGAAGTTGAATTGAAGGTCAGTCAGCGTCGAGCGGATTTGGAGGTTGCAGAAATCGAATATGAGCAGCAGAAACGCAAGCGAGGCATGTACGCGTCCAAGGTGGATCTTGCCAGCTTTCATACGCGAATTGAGAACGCGGCCAGAATGAGAGACAACGCCCAGAGCGAGCAAAGGGCATTAAGTTTGGCGGCCGTCGCGGCGGGAGAATTCTGTTTGAACCACGCTGCAATCAAGCTCGAGCGTAACCAAACTGCCTCCAGCTTTGACTGGCAGGGACACACGGGTCGCGCTTTGGCTGCCGGTACGCTGCTAGGAACGATTTGCAGTGAACAACGTGTTGCCGTGTTGCCACTGCAAGATTATCAGTTGGCAGACGTCGCCGAGGGCTCGGAAGTCCGCTTGAGAACCATTGACAACTCTGCAGTCATCGTCTCCCACATACAACGCATCGTGCTTCGCAGCGACGCCTCGCTGGGCTACCCGACCGAATCCACTCGGCCGGGAACGCAGCGGGCGTTGCTAGGCCCGAGAGCTTCCACCAACGAGCCCGCGTCCCATCCGTCGGGATCCAGCTCTCCGGCTTTCGCGGCCATCGTCCCCCTACCTGACTCGATGATGATACCCCCAGGCACTTCACTCGATGCGGCCATTGTAGTTCCGCCTGCCACACTAACGGAGTTGCTGCGGGAATGGTTGTACGCCAACCTGAACTGGCTCTCCGACTAGGGAATCATTTGCCAGCATAACTTCCTCCGCTGACCGGATGCACCGTCTGTTCGCTGTTGACGAATCGCAATCTTTAGGAATCAGCCCTTGTTCTGCCGGTCGCGATTCTGCTATTTGAGCAGAAATCAGGAAAGGCATCTAACGCATACAAATAGAAACAAGTTTGACGCGTGTCTAAGAGCATGTTGATTTGCGGAAATCGCAGCGTCACAGATTGAAAGTTATATCTATGAGCAAGTGCTCACGAACCGGAATTTTAAGCGTCGCATTGACCTACGTGACTCTTGTGGGATGCGCCACGAACGAGGCAACTCGGTTTCCCAATTGGTTTGGGGCCAAGTCTGCCGAGAAAGAAGAAACGACTTTCGCAGACTCCGGCGAAACAGAGGCGGCTCCAGAGAACGGAGAGCAAGTCGCTTACGCCTATCAACCGCGACCTGGAAAGACCGAAACTGCTGACTCCGACGTCAGCTTTGATCCAAACGCGATGACGCAATTGGCATCGGCTATCTCCGTTCCGCCGCGTCCAGCTTTGTTGACCCTCGGCCGCGATCAAGATCTACAAACTTTGATCGCGGAAGCGCCTGGAACAGTGCTGCTTGACTTTTACGCTGATTGGTGCGGACCTTGCCAGAAGCAGGGAAAGATCTTGCATGATCTGGAATCCACCGCCGCGGCTCATGGTGCCACCATGATCAAAATCAATGTAGACGAGCATCCCGATCTGAAAACGCAGTTTGGAGTGGGCCCGATACCTCATCTGGTGCTGATTCAGAATGGGCGAGTCGCCACCCGCAAAACGGGTCTTGCTAGTCGAAATCAATTGGTCAGCTGGCTGAGCAATTAAAACATTTTTAGAAATCCCGCGGGAGCGAAAGTCGCCGATTGCTCTGCGATCGATGCGTTTTCATGCCTGGACGCTACGATCGCGGAGCGATCGGCGACTATATCAAAAGTTAAAATGCTCTGGCCGACTCGTAAACGTAGACCCTCATGCGGCGTTCACGGAGCGGTGATGGTCTTTCGTTCCTTAACGGGATACCAAGCATCCAACTCGCCTGACAGCTCCTGTACCAGCTCTGGATGCTGTGCGGCTAAATTTCTGCTCTCCTGCGGATCCTCAATCAAGTCAAACAATTGGGGCCCTCGCTCACTCCTGGGGTGAGTGGATTGGTAGCGATTGACTTCCCCGTCATAGGTCAACAACAACTTCCAATTGTCGCGGATAACCCAGCGGTAAAGCAGAGATGCCTCGGGATCTCCGATGTCGGCGATGTCATGCGCGAATCCCTCACCGAAAATCTGCCGGCGTGTGATTTCTTCGCCGGACTCGAGATTGGGCAGAAGATTGATGCCTGGCAAGTCTTCAGGCACTGTCACTCCGCAGGCGGCCAGTATCGTGGGTACGATATCAATACTGCTTACCAGTTCTTTGCGATCTTCTGCCTGCAGCCTGGCCGGCCAGCTGAACATGATCGGCGTGCGTATTCCTCCCTCGTAGGGTGTTTGCTTCGACCTGGGTGCGTAACCGTTGGACTGGGGATCTTGAATCCAACCATTGTCGGTGACATACACCACCAAGGTGTTCTCCCGAATCTTCTTGTCATCCAGAATGCCTAGCAGCTCACCGCAGGTTTCATCGAACCATTCACACATGGCATAGTATTTGGCTACCGGCTCGGGTAGCTCTCCGCTTCGGTACTTAGCCAGGATGCGTTCCGGCGGCGTGTGCGGCGTGTGCGGTAGAAAAGGTGCGTACCAAAGAAAAAAAGGCTTGTTGTCCTTGACTGCTTGGTCCACGAACTTCTCAACGGGCTGCATCCCCTCGCGTCCAATCTTCAGGCCGTCGTCGCCATGCCGCCCGCCCCGCTCTGGAAAGCCACGGGTCATTCCGACTGTAAACCCACCCCGTGAGAAGTTGCCCTCCCACCACTTACCGCTTTGGTGACTGACATATCCTTTGGATGCCAGCAGTTCGGGAAGTGTCTGAAATTGATCGATGTAAGAAATCAGCTGCGCCCTCCGCTGGTTGTACAATTCCGAGTCCCGTTCTGCGTACTTGGGCGAAGGATCATTTCCGGTGACCCCGTGTCGGTGGGCATAGTGCCCTGTAATCAAGGTCATCAGTGACGGTCGGCACAGCGCAGTGGGCACGTAGCCTCGTTTGAAAACCACGCTTTCACGCGCTAACTGGTCCAGGTTAGGCGTTTGAATCTGATCATGCCCCATAAATCCGTAGTCGGTCCAAGCTTGATCGTCCGAAATGATCATCACTACGTTCGGAGGAGAATCTGCCCAAGCGCTTGGGCTCAAGAGGCAAATCAAGATCAGAGTGTTGAAAACCGTAGTCGCCTCTGCCCAAAAGTCGCATGTCTTCAGCTTCCACGCTCTGGCGAGCGTAGCTACCTTTGCCAAGAGTTGGAAGGGCCGAACCGGATTATTCCACGCTCTGGCGAGCGTAGCTACCTTCGCCAGAAGGTGGAAGGGCTGAACTGTATGATTCCACGCTCTTGCGTCCGTAGCTACCTTCGCCAGAAGGTGGAAGGGTCGAACCTTCAGAAAGGGCCGGGCCGCGAGAAAGGGCCGAACCTTCCGGGCACTAGAGGTCCTTTTCGTGTCGAAAGGGTTCTTTCCAGCACTGCGTCCCGCTGAGCGGCGGCTGCGCAACAAATGACGTCTCATGGAGAGGATAGGGTTCATAGTGTTTACAGCGGAAGGAAAAGGTAGAAAAAGCGATTGTTTGTTATCGATAGGCTGATTGTCAGCTACCACCGCAGCTGACGGATTCATCGTAGCCCAGACAGTCCGACGGATGTACTGAAGCCTGGATGATAATTTGCAGATCGAAAGTTAGATTCAGCTCTAAGGTTCGTAGGATTGTTTTCTCAAATCGACGCAAATCAGTTCCTGCTCATTGCGTACAAACATGTATCCTTGGGCGAAAGCCGGTGGGCACCAAACATACGCTCGACCCCGCGTGCTGCCTGTTGTTTCCAGTAACTTTTGCCTGCCCAACTCTTGATAACCCTGGGCGGAAAGCTCCGCTAGGATCAGCTCCCCCTGGTCCGAAAACATCCAGTACCGATCTTGGTGCTGCGTTATGAACATGGCGGCAAATCCATTCGTGCCTCGCGGAATCGACTGCGGATCCTCCTCCGCAGTAGCCAGAGCCTGGTAACTTCTCCATTGCAAGCTGGCATCTTCAGCGGCCACACAGCGCAGCTCCCCATTGCCAGCCACCCCGATGAAGTAACCGGGCTGATGGATCACCGTGGACATAATGGAATTGATATCCTCTCGATGCCCTTTATTTTTTTCGGTCGTCCACAATTCGCGCACTCCGTCTTCCGCTACCTCAACCAGTGCCGAGCCGTGATAGAAATTGGTGATGAAAATCCGATTTCCGGCGACCAGTGGAGGCACGATGGAGACTACAGGACGCTGCGGCTTCTCTTTCGGAAAGTCATACTGCCACAACTGCTTACCCTCTTTCGGATCCAGTCCGACCATGGCCACGTCATACCAGACAACCAGCTGCTGGCGTCCCGCCATCTCCGCCAAAACCGGTGGTGCGTAGCCAATTTCCTGCGCTGTAATAGCCGACCAAACCTGCGCTCCCGTATTCTTATCCAAAGCTACCACACCACTGCCTTGCCCCCCTGCGGTGCAAATCAACAAGTCACCTAACACCAGGGGATGCGAGGCATAGCCCCAAATCGGCGGCTTGGTCTGGAAGCGTTCCGTCAAATCGACTTGCCACCGAACTTCTCCCGAGTCGGCTTGCAGACACATTAATTGCCCCATGGTTCCGAGCGCGTAGAGGTTATCGCCATCGATGGTGGGAGTAGACCGAGGGCCTCCGGGGTAGCTGACATCCAGCTTGGTCGGGTAGGCATGCGTCCAGATGGCTTCACCTGTTTTTGCATCCAAGCATCGAATGCGTTCCGTTCCAGCAGGTCCGCTCAGACCACCCGGGCTGGTTTGCTCGGCAGAGGCATCTTCAGGCGCGGCCTGAAAATCCATGACGTACAAACGACCTTGCGAAACGGCCGGCCCCGAGTAACCGCCTTGAATGGGAACCCTCCAAATGACCCGCAAGTCCTGCTCGGGCAAGCGTTCCAGGATGCCATCCTCTCTCCAAATTCCATCGCGCTCGGGCCCCATCCATTGCGGCCAATCATCCGCGGAAAGCCTACCGGTCCCTAGCAGAGCTACCTGCAAGACGATGGCCCCCGCCCAAACCAATCCGCACTTTTGCCGCTGCATCGTCATTCTCGTTGTCCTACCCGTTCCACAAATTCTGGCTATCGTCAGCTGAGTTTCTTTATACCACAACGGGACTTGCGCATGCTGACCCTTACCAGTCCTCAAGATTGAGCCCAATGCTTTGTAACGGCGAGAGAGCCGAGAGGCTTTGGTTTATAATGCAGCACCCTATCCACAAGTGAGGAAAATTATCCCATGCGCGCTAATATCCGATTTTTGCTGGCCGTGGCCGTTTGTTGTCTGTATGCGTTTCAATCGCTGGCGGCCGACAAGCCCAACATCATCTATATCCTGCTAGACGATGCTGGGTACGGTGACTTGTCTTGCTACGGTCAAAGCCATTTTTCCACCCCCAACATGGACCGCCTGGCCGCGGAGGGCATGCGTTTTACCCAGCACTACTCGGGTTCAACCGTTTGCGCTCCCACGCGATGCAGCCTGATGACTGGCGTGCATACCGGACATGCCTATGTTCGGGGAAACCGCGAGGTAAAACCCGAAGGACAATCCCCGATGCCCGCCGAAATCGTGACCATTCCGCGGCTCTTGCAGCAGGCCGGTTATGCCACGGGAGCATTCGGCAAATGGGGACTCGGCGCGCCGGGCTCAACCAGCGATCCCGCTGAGCACTTTGACTTGTTCTTTGGCTACAACTGCCAGCGTGAAGCGCACACTTATTACCCACTACATCTGTGGCGAAACAAGCAAAAAATCTCGTTGGACGGCAAAACACATTCGGCGGACGTAATTTACTCCCAAGCACTGGAGTTCATTCGAGACCATCGAGATCAACCCTTCTTTGTTTTTCTGCCGGTGACCATTCCGCATGCGGCCATGCATGCCACCGAAGACTACATGCAGCGTTTCAGACCTCAGTTTCCTCAATTTGAGGATACGATCGGCAAATACGCCAACACGGAAACGCGCAATCCTGTAGCCGCTTTCGCCGCCATGATGACACAGCTGGATGACCAGGTTGGCCAGTTGCTTCAGTTATTAAAAGAGCTGGAGCTCGACGACAACACGCTGGTCATGCTCAGCAGCGACAATGGTCCTCACCAAGAAGGTGGACATCAACCCGATTTCTTCGACAGCAATGGTCCTCTCCAAGGACACAAGCGCGATCTGTACGAAGGCGGTATTCGCTGCCCACTGATCGCTCGCTGGCCGGGCACCGTGCCAGCGGGTACGCAGAGCGATTTAGTTTCGGCACATTGGGATATGCTGCCCACTTTTTGTGAACTTGCCGGCCAGCCGCTGCCGCCTGACTTAGCCATCGATGGACTGTCGATGGTCGCGGAACTCACCGGCAAATCCGATCAACAAGCCCAACATGAATATCTTTACTGGGAATTCTATGAACGGGGAGGAAAGAGAGCCGCCCGTTTTGGAGACTGGAAGGCGGTTCAACTCAACGTCAATAAAGACGCGAATGCACCGATAGAAATCTACCACCTGCCTTCCGACCTTGGCGAACAAAACAATGTGGCTGAGGATCGCCCGGATCAAGTCGACATGGCCAAAGCCATCTTCGCTGAAGCGCATACGCCCTCGGAATTCTGGTCGTTCGATGGCAAGTGAATATAGATTCCGTGCGGCAGTTTTCATGCCGGATCCTTTCGACATGCTGCCCCCAGAAAAGCCCTCCCCGCTCGCATCGCTCGCGACCTTCCCAGGGGGAAGGTTAGGAACGCGCTGTCTTCGAGGCTCTGCCTCGGCGACAGGCCAAGCGACTTCATCGCTGGAATCACAAACTGCAAACACCGCAGGCAGAGCCTGCAAGACATCGGGTTACTAGGCAGAGCCCAGTAACCAGTTGGTGAAACAGGCAGAGCCCAGTAACCAGTTGCTGGTGAACCAGGTTGTGGTGAACCAACTGGTGGGAACCTGGTACAACCCTCGTTCCAAGGCTCTGCCTTGGAACGCGCTGTCTTCGAGGCCCTGCCTCGGCGGCAGGCCAAGCGACTTCATCACTGGGATCACAAACTGCAAACTCCGCAGGCAGAGCCTGCAAAACATCGGGTTACTAGCTGGACAGCGCCAGGTTGAGGCCGATGAATTGATGTAAGCCTTGACGTTTTCAGGACTTATCGGCATTGACACCAAGGGAAAAAAGAAGCGACCTTCCG
>JANSWS010000574.1 GCA_024743355.1 bacterium | reverse complement strand
GGTCCATGACCTCGGGCTCCAAGGCAACTTTGTTGAGAACGTCACGATCACTGAACACGCCCAGCAGCTTCCCATCTTCTTCAACCAGCAAGCAGGCCACGTGTTGTGCGGCCAATTGGCTGACAGCTTCGGAGACTTTGGCGCTTGGCCCGATCGTAGCATGCGGCGAATGACGAATTTCTCCGACCGCTTGCTCAGCCAGCGACTGCTCGAGGGCATCTGAGTAAGTTCTTGGTTCAAAATTGCTGAGAGGATCAAACTCTTCGGGTACCGATTCTTGACTCAATTTAGGCTCCTTCACGTTCTTGCATGTAGGGCTTCTGGCCCAGACGTTGGACCGCGACTTGATCCGGAAAATGGTCCGCGATGAACTCCATCAATCCCTTTTGCCCGGTCAGCTTGACGACTTGGCCATCTTGATCCACGACACACAGGAACCTGGTATTCCGCGTCTGAAGAGCGCTCAGAACCGAGGCGATGGGGTCGTCCATCGAAACAGTAGGACAATTCGCGTCCGCGTGTTGCGACACTGGCTCCTCCAAGGCCTCGGGGCGATTGGCAAGCAACTGAGTGAGCTTGCTTTCCGTGAAGATCCCCACAGGCTTTCGGTCTTGATCGACAAGAATCGCGCAGCCAAGATTTCCCGCTCGCATCGCTTGAACGGCCTCGCGCACCGAGCGTTCACCCTCGATGGTGACTGCTTCGCGACAAGCCAACTGGGAGACAGGCTCCGATTTCAAATTTTCATTTAGTCCCAAGATTCCTCCTCCTTTCACGCTGCACAACCCGTCGATGTGCAAACGATTCCCAAGTTCCTCGACCTTATCTCGCCGAGCGGCAAAGATTACAACTCCGCCAAGTATTGAATGAGGTCGGTGGAAGTTACGATGCCTACAAGTTTTTCTCCGTCAACAACCGGAAGTGAATGAAAGCTATTGTTCGCCAGGAGACGAGCTGCATCTCGAACGGTGGCTTTGACCGAGATCGTCGTTGGGGCTTGGTTCATGACATCGGAAAGTGTGTATTCGTGATCCAGGATGGCGTCGAGTCCCTTGTTGTCTTGTGACCCGTATTCGCCAAAAGATATCCGCAACATATCATTCCAACTGACAATCCCCACCAGCTTGTCCCCACTGACAACTGGGATGTGATGGACGTCGCACGCGTCGAACATCTTGCGTACTTTGGAGATTGGATCGCCTTGCTGTGCTGTCGTTAACAGCGAGGTCATCACCTTAGTTACTGGCTCATTCTTCTTCATTCAGAGCTTCTTTCTAGACCGGAAGGGTCGGCTCGGTACATCTTGTTTGTGTACCTGGGGTTGCGATAGGGGAATCACCGGCCAACTATAGGCAAATCCAATGCCGCGACACCCGATTGCGAATGAGAACCTAGCTGAAAATCGTTGGCTCTGGCTCGCGTGCTTTGTTTCCATTGCAAATTAGGGTTGGCTGTAGTGGACGAGACGACGAGGCCCGACAATTTGCAAGAGCAGCGATCTTGCCTTTCGGCATTTCTGAGGGGCCCATCCGCAACCTTGATAATGGTTGGAACTGAGCCTTGGACCACCTGGGTCGCCCATCCAGCGGCCTACGAGTTGGGAACCGAAGTGGATCGGCAAGCGGTTTGCTATGTGCTAACTCTGTCAAGAAGGCAGAATTTGAGAGCCAGGTGAGAGTACCTATATTTCACTGTTCGACTTACGCATTTCGGGAATGACGAGAATGGTCAGTGGAGAGGAATTGAGAGTAGCGGACGTCATGCAAACCAAGGTGCGGACGGTACGTTCGGGGACTAGCCTGCCAGACTTTGAACAGATGCTGCTCGAATTTGGCGTAGGCGGATTGCCCGTTGTAGATGAAGGTAGGCAGCTGGCGGGGATTGTCTCAAGGTCGGATGTGCTTAAGGCAATTTGCTCAGAGCGTGTTATGGCCCAGACATTTTCGGACTTTTATCGTGATTCCGCTGGTTTTCATGAGGTGAAGCTGGAAACCTTCTCGGAGATCGCCGATCGCGTTGGTGAGCGCATCGAAGGCTTGTGTGTCAAAGACGTGATGGTCCGGAAGCCCAGAACGGTCACTGCTGGACAGCTGATTAGCGAACTTGCGAGGGAGTTCGTAAACGAGCGAATCCACCGCTTACCGGTTGTCGAGGGAGCCGATCTGGTCGGCATTGTGACTACCATGGATTTGGTTAAGCTGATCGCACTGCCCGCGAACGCACGCATGCTCAGGCAGTAAACATACGCATGCCAGAAGCGATCATCATTCGTGAAATGCACGTAGTCCTGTGTGCAATTTAATTCAGACCGTGTGCGTTTCTGTCTCATAGTGGGCAGATAGGGACACGCCTTTCATTTGGGCTCAGGTCTTTTCCAACGAAGCCACCCCATCCATCCAGGTCTTCTGGCTGGAGTAAACCGGGGCCTCCGAGCTGCTCCATTGCCCGCCTGCGAGCTTGTTTGGGCTGACGCGTGAGGTAACACGTCGGTTCTCCAGACTTTTCGGGCTTGTGATAGCTCGATTGGTTCTCTATGGAGCTATGTATGGGACGATACTATGGATCTCTAGCCTGGGAGAAGGAATGCATGCAAAGCCGCAGTGACTTGGAGCAATGCGTTGGTCGGTTGAAGTCGGAGAGCGTTGCAGAACGGGCTGAAGCAGCGGAGACGCTTTGTACCGCCGCGCCAGAATCGAGCTTCGCGGCGGCTGACCTGGTGCGAGCCTGTGCAGATGAAGACGAATCCGTTCGCGAATGGGTGGTAGGGGCCTTAGAGAACATTGAAGAGCCTCCGACGGATGCCCTGGGTGCATTGGAAGCATCCTGTCATTCCGAGAATGCATTGGTGGCGTATTGGGCGGTGACCATGATGGGGCGGATGGGCTGTGCCGCTAAAGTGAAGCAAGACGTCATCGCGCAGGTATTGGAGAGCTCAAAGGACGTATCGGTTCAAGAGAAAGCAGCTTGGGCTCTTGGCAAGATGGAAGCGGACTCGTCGCTCGCCAGGCATGCCCTTGAGCAAGCGTCCCATTCGGACAACGCACGCTTGTCGCGCGTGGCGAACGCCGCGCTCTAACGAACTTAGGCATGTCGTATTGGGTAGTCGCCCAACTTCCCGGAATGAATCGGCGGGCCACGGCAGTAAAAAATTGCGATTGAACGCTGTTCCACAAGGCATGGAGGCCTTTCCGTGGCAGGCAAGAAGACATCCCGAAAAAGCGGCAGTCGCTCCCGGACCTCGATCCTGTGGGTATTGCTGACTCTGGCATCGGGTGGCGGTGTCGGCGGGTACTTCAATCCCGACTGGCCGATCCTTGGCCCGTTGATAGAAAGCTTGCAAGTCTGGAAGCAGACGGGGGCCATTGATCTCGGCACCAATGCGTTTTCGGGCCCTGTGACTCAGCCTAAGCTGATTTCAGCGGAGCGCCCCGCAGACCGAATTCGAATAGCGACCTTTAACATTCAAGTGTTTGGTGAAAGCAAGCTCGCCAAGCCCGATGTGGTGGCAGTCCTGGCGGAAATCGTGCGTCAATTTGACGTGGTGGCTATCCAGGAGGTGCGAGCCAAGTCGGACGATATCTTGCCTCGCTTTTTAGAAGCCATCAATGCAGACGGCAGTCGCTATGCCTATTTGATTGGTCCGCGAATCGGACGAACTGTCAGCACCGAGCAATACGCCTTCGTCTACGACACGAATCGCATTG
>JANSWS010000798.1 GCA_024743355.1 bacterium | reverse complement strand
GGCGAGGGGGCCGAGGATCTGACCGATCCGACCAATGGCGGCGATGGCGACGTCCTCGACCTGCGCGGTCTCGGCGCGGTGACGATCACGCCCACCGGCCCGGCATCCGGGACGGTGACCAATACGAGTGCCGGGGGCGTTCCGGTCACGATCACCTACTCCGAGATCGAGAGGATCCTGACCGACCAGGACGGCACGGTCGACGGCCTCGAGACGGGCGAGACCATGCCCGTCGGCTACAGCGACGCCGACGGCGACCGGATCACCGAGGGCGCGGACCTGATCAACGCCAACGGCGGCGACGACACGGTCAGCGCGGGCGGCGGCGACGTCACCGTCGTCGGCGGCACCGGCAATGACGTGATCGACGGCGGCGCGGGCGACGACCAGCTCGACGGCGGTCTCGGCAACGACAGCCTGTCGGGCGGCAACGACAACGACAGCCTGACGGGCAACGATGGCAGCGACACGCTGGTCGGCGGTCTTGGCGCCGACACGCTGGACGGCGGCGCGGGGGACGACCTGATCCTCGTGGGCGGCGGCGACCAGGCGTTCGGCGGCTCGGGCGACGATGTCTTCGGCCTCGACATCGCGGATCTGTCGGGCGACGTGTCGGTCACGATCACGGGCGGCGAGACGGGCGAGGACCTGACCGATCCGACCAATGGCGGCGCGGGCGACGTGCTCGACCTGTCGAACAGCCTCGATCCGGCGACGGTGATCTTCGGGACGAACCCGGAATCGGGCACGGTCAACGGGATCGACAGTGATCCGGGCGTGGACATCACCTTCTCCGAGATCGAGGCGGTGATCACCACGGACGGGAACGACCTGATCGACGGCACGGCCTCGACCGGCCCGCTGGACGTGACCGCGGGCGCGGGCGACGACGTCGTGCTGACCGGCAGCGGCAACGACACGGTCGACGCGGGCGAGGGCGCGGATTTCGTGGCGACGGGCGAGGGCGCGGACAGCGTGCTCGGCGGCGGCGGCAACGACACCCTCGACGGCGGCGCGGGCGACGACAGCCTGGTCGGCGGCCTCGGCAACGACAGCCTTGCCGGCGGGATCGGCAACGACACGCTGGAGGGCGAGGACGGCTCCGACACGCTCTCGGGCGGCACGGGGGCCGATACGCTCTCGGGCGGCGCGGGCGATGACAACATCGCGGTGGGCGGCGGCGACCAGGCGTTCGGCGGCTCGGGCGACGAT
>JANSWS010000615.1 GCA_024743355.1 bacterium | reverse complement strand
GTCGCGGTATTTTTTTCTGAGAGACATGATCGGCTGCATATTGACCTCGTTGAAGGTAGTCAACAAGGCTGCGGTTTGCTGTGCCTCCACCAATCGGGCTGCAATCGTCCTGCGGATCATGCTGAGCGGCTTGACCTCTTCCATACGGGAAGGTCCGTCTCCGCTGTCGGACGTTACTGTGGAAGACAACGTCGAACTGGCAGGAGCCTGCAGTTGTGCCGCCCCACCTTTGGAAGCCGCGAGTGCCGATGTCGCACGGTTAGCGGCCGCTAACGCATCTTCCTTCAAGATTCGCCCACCGGGGCCAGTTGCTTTCACTTCGGCCGGCTGCAATCCGCGCTCTTCCATGATTCTTCTTGCTGCGGGCATGATCCGAGGCTCCGCGCCTGCAGTTTGAGGTTGCTCTTCAGTCTCCTTGCCCGCAGCGGCTGACGAGCTGCCATCATTTCCGCCTGGCTGCGAGCCGCCCGCTGGTTGCTCCGCAGGCTCAATCTCGCAAATCACATCGTCCACCATCGCGAACTCTTCGTTCTGCTTCCGAATGTTTCGCACAAACCCGGATTCGGGAGCTGGTACCTGCACGGAGGCTTTTTCTGTCTCTAGGTCCACCAGATTTTCATCGGCAGCAACCCAGTCGCCTTCGGCTTTGAACCATTGCCCAATTTGCACTTCCGAGATGGACTCGCCAACGGACGGGACCTTGACTTCGATCATGGATAAAATTCTTCCTAACGCGCTGATATTGTCTGCTAAGTTGTTCAGAGTCCCTGAAACGCCTCTTCAATCAATTCGTCCTGCTCGAGCTTGTGAGCACTGGCCGAGCCGGTGGAGGGACTGGCGGATTCGACACGAGAAATTCTTCGAAGCCGGAAGCCGGAATCTGCCAGCAGATCTCCAAATCGGACCTTGAAGAAGCTCCACGCACCCATATTCGTGGGTTCTTCTTGGACCCATACCAGATCGGTCCCGGGAGCATAGGCTTCCAGGGACGCCAGTAGTTCTTCACTGCGGAGCGGATAGTACTGTTCGATGCGAATGATGGCAACATTGTCGGCAGCAAGTTCTTTACGCTTCTCCTCAAGCTCATAGTAAATCTTGCCGCTGCACAGCAAGATTCGCTCGGTCTTCGTTTGGGATTCTCGGGTGTCCGGGAGAATCTTCTTGAAGGTACCGCCGGTGAATTCCTCCAATTCCGACACGACCGCTGGGTGTCGCAGCAGGCTTTTCGGAGTCAGCACGACCAAGGGTTTGCTCCAGCGTCGTTTGGCTTGCCTTCTCAGCAAGTGGAAATATTGGGCCGGCGTAGAAGGTTGCGCGACTTGGATGTTATCCTCTGCGGTGAGCAGCAAAAAGCGTTCTAGACGAGCGCTGCAGTGTTCCGGACCAGCGCCTTCGAAGCCGTGAGGCAACAGCAAGGTAATATGGCTAAGTCGTCCCCATTTATCCTCCGCGCTAGTGATGAATTGGTCCACGATGACCTGAGCCACGTTCCAAAAATCACCAAACTGAGCCTCCCAGACCACCAAGCCTTCAGGGCAGTCAAGTGAGTATCCGTATTCGAAGCCGAGAACACCTGCCTCGCACAGCGGACTGTTGATAATCTCCAGTTGCGCGTTCTCCGCGAGTTGACGGAGGGGCGTGTACTTCTCGTCCACTTTCTCCGTGTCATGAAGCACTGCGTGCCGCTGGCTAAAGGTACCTCGTTCCGAGTCTTGCCCGCTTAGACGCACCGGGTGACCTTCTGCAAGCAAGGTACCCATGGCCAAGGCTTCAGCGGTGGCCCAATCCAAGGGCCGCTTTCCGGTCGACATTTCACGACGCAGTTCCATGAATCGCTTCAGTTTGCGATGCAGATTGAAACCGTTGGGTACAGTCGCGATGGTACCCAGCACAGATTGGGCAACTTCCAAAGAGACGCTCGTTTCGGGAATGTCATCATCCGGCTCGGGACCTCCATAGTAGCCCTGCCAGGCTCCGCCCATGGTTTGCAGGTCATCCACGTATTCCTCTTTTTGGGCCAATTCGAACTCGCGTTCAAGCTTGGCTTGCCGCACTTCCGTGATGGCGTCTGCTTCCTGACGCGTTATTTCTCCCATCTTGAACAATCGCTTCAGATAGCTTTCGCGAACGCTTTTGTGTGCGTCGACGGCCTTGTACATCTCGGGCTGCGTGAATCTAGGTTCATCACCCTCGTTGTGACCCCACTTGCGGTAGGCATACATGTCGATGACGACATCACGACGAAACTCACGTCGAAAGTCCATGGCCAGATTGATCACTTGCGCGACGGCCTCGGGGTCCTCACCGTTGACGTGAAAAATCGGGATCTGCAGCATTTTGGCTACATCGGTGGCGTATGTACAGGATCGCGATTCATGAGGTTCGGTTGTAAAACCGACTTGATTGTTCAAGACGACGTGCAACGTACCTCCGGTTCGATAGCCGGACAACTCGCTCATGTTCAGAGTTTCTTGCACGATGCCTTCGCCGGCAAACGCGGCGTCACCATGAATCAAGATGGTCATGAAGTTCGTGCGCTGGGTGTCACCGGAACGGTCTTGCTTGGCGCGACATCGCCCTTGAGCCACCGTATTGACATATTCCAGGTGGCTTGGATTGAAGCAAAGTGAGATGTGAACCTTGGCCCCCGTGGAAGTCGTCCAATCGCTGCTATGCCCCAAGTGATAGCGCACATCGCCTGCTCCACGGTGCATATCCGGTCGGGGATCATCAAAAGACCAGAAGATGCTCTGGGCTCGTTTGCCCAAAAGATTGGCGAGAACATTCAGTCGACCGCGGTGTGCCATTGCCAGGACGACGCCTTCTACTTTGTGCTGTCCGGCTTTCTCCAGGGCCAGGTCCAGCAGAGGGATCAAGCTTTCCGCACCCTCTAAAGAAAAAGTCTTGGCTCCGACAAACTTTCGTCGGACAAACTCTTCAAAAATTTCAGCATCCGCGAGTCGCGTGTAGATACGCACTTGAACATCACGGGAAAGTTCCAGACGATTTTCGCAACTTTCCATCCGCCGTTGTAGCCAGTCACGAATGGTTCGATTGTCAATGTGCATGAACTGCGCGCCGATACTT
>JANSWS010000545.1 GCA_024743355.1 bacterium | reverse complement strand
GCTGGCTCATGGTAGTAGGACGAACGGGATACGCCCAATAGCTCACACTGGCGGCGGATACTCAACTCAGGGTGATTGGAATCAACCATGCGGCACCGTTCTCTAGTCGAGGCCGGCAGATTTTTTTTTCAACCACTCAAGTTCCATCTTGAGCTTACCAATCTCCTGGTAAAGTTCATCTTCTCGTGCTTGGGCTTCGTCCGATTGGCGTTTGCATGCGCCCCGTTCGAATAGCTCCGGCAATCCTTCCTGGGCAATCCGCTTCCATTGGTGTATTTGCGTCGGATGCAACTTGAACTGGCTAGCCAATTGGCTTGCAGTCTTCAATTCTTTTAAAGCAGCCAGGGCCACCTTGGCTTTAAAATCTGCTGTATGAATCTTGCGCCGCTTCGGCATGAATCACTCCTTTGATCCATCGACTTCAAGCAGCTAACATACTAAATCCAAGCCTCTCAGAGTAGCTTATTCCGTGGTCCGAGAATTGGGGACCACTTCAACCAGCCAGCCAAAGGACATCTTGGGTTTAATGCGTAGTTTATTACCGCTGCTTGATATCCTTGGGATTGTCCCTTTAGCAATCTCAGCTGGATTCATGAAACTAATCCGACGGATAGGCATCGATCGCTTGCCATTGTGCCGTAGTACACTGGAATGGGTCGGTATCTTCCCAATTCGCGACCACTATTACGAGCCACTTTTTAGTAGGCAAAGATTGCGACATTCTCTTGACCAGGAACGAGAACTTCCTGGAATCAACCTTAACGAACAAGGGCAATTGCAACTGCTGAATAGCTTAGATTTCGCGGATGAATTGGTATCGATAAATGACACGAAGACAAGCCACGGGCTTCGTTTCAGTTACGACAACGGAAGTTTTTTATCAGGCGATGCAGAATTGCTATACAGTGTAATTCGCCACTTCAAGCCCAGGACCATCATCGAAGTTGGGAGTGGCAATTCGAGTATTATGGCATCGCTAGCTGTTTCCAAAAACGTCACCGATTCGGGCGTTTCTTGCGAACACATTTGCATTGAACCCTACCAGGCAGCATACCTGGAAGAATTGCCGGTTAAAGTGATTCGCCAGCCACTGGAGGATTGCAACCTCTCTCTCTTTTCCAAGCTCGATAAAGGCGACTTACTCTTTATCGATTCGTCTCATATGATCCGTCCCCAAGGCGATGTCCTTTATGAATATCTCAACATCCTCCCCAGACTGCGTTCTGGAGTTATTGTTCACATCCATGACATCTTTACGCCGCGCGACTACCTGACGACCTGGATCACAAAAGACATGCGATTTTGGAATGAGCAATATCTGCTTGAAGCAGTCTTGAGTACTAGTGTCAAGTGGAAGGTAATGCTCGCTGCCAACTGGCTGCATCACCACCATTATGAAGAACTCAAACGAGCATGCCCGTTTCTTGAGCCGGACAGAGAACCTGGCTCGTTTTACATTGTGGCTACCGCAGATTAACTGTTTCCAGTCGGTACAAAACTGGCCAAAGTGAAAACTGCCAACAGCTCTTATGAATCAGCCGTCGATGGGCTGCGCGCGGTTGCTATCCTGCCGGTAGTTCTATTTCACGCGGATCTTGGCTGCCAGGGTGGATATGTTGGCGTCGACATCTTCTTCGTCATTTCGGGCTATTTGATCACGGGTATCCTAATAAGGGGTATCAGCGACGACAGCTTCTCCCTGTCTAAATTTTTGGGTCGTCGCTTGCGGCGTCTAGCGCCGGCAGTGTCCGTCATGACTTTCTTTACGTCGGTCGCCTCTTGGTGGGTGTTTACCCCCGATGACCTGCGCGAGTACGGGCAATCTTTGGTGGCATATGCCGTCATGCTTTCAAATTTCTACTTCTTTCGCGAGTCTGGTTATTTCGCGGGGGCCAATGAGTTCAAACCCTTACTTCACACATGGTCGTTATCCGTCGAAGAGCAGTTCTACTTGTTTTATCCATTGCTGCTCGGAGCTTGTAGAAAATGGCCTGCCAGACGACGCAATATATTGCTCGCGTTCCTATTCACGATATCTTTCATTGCGTCTCAGTCGACCGTACAGAACGCAAACGCGGCTGCCTTCTATCTCCTGCCGTTTCGGGCGTGGGAGCTACTCGCCGGTGCATTGATTTATTCCTGCAATCTGAAATTGACGACACATTCCATTTGGAAGGAGCTGGTCGGTTGGGCAGGTCTATTTCTCTGTTTATACCCCGTCTTCTTCTTCGACGACCAGACGCTTTTTCCTGGCTTCAGTGCCATGGTACCTTGCTTGGGTGCTTGCCTTATCCTCTCCTGTAGTGATGTGACTACGTCGACGGTTGTCTGCCGCATTTTGTCGACAAAAGCATTGGTAGCGGTCGGAATCATTTCCTATTCGCTTTATCTCTGGCACTGGCCGCTACTTGTTTTCGCTCGCTATTTGAGCGTTGAAGAGCTAAGCCTGTTCACAAAATTAGTGATCGTCTTCAGTAGCATTGCAATTGCCTACCCCTCTGTGCCAACATAAGTGAGACAACTAACGAGTTGTTTTGAATGTTGAGGGCACGGAGAGTTTTCATGACCGACACGACCGGAAAAAATTTCCAAAAAGATCCTGAAGTCGTTGAAAAGGCTGCCCGACGTCGATTTACTGACCAGTACAAACGGCAGATTGCCCTCGAAGCCGAGCAGTGCACCCAGCCTGGTGAGATCGGAGCGTTGCTTCGACGTGAGGGGCTTTACTCGTCCGTGCTCGCCCGATGGCGACGCCAGCTGGATCAGGATTCATCAATGTCACAACCGAAGAAACGTTCTGCGAAAAAGGCTTCTTCCTTCACAAAAGAATTCGAGGATCTGAAACGCGAGAATGAACGACTGAAGGAGAAGCTTCGCCAGGCCGAGTTGATCATCGACGTCCAAAAAAAAGTCTCGGAGATGATGCAGACAAGATCACAAGAGAAGGACGATTAGAAGCCGCTGAAAAACTCAGCAAAGAGATCGGTATCGTCGCCGCGTGCAGCGCGTTGAGCGTCTCGCGAGCGACGTTTTACCGGCGTCGCACAAAGACGGAAACGATACCGCGGCCAACACCGGCGCGTGCCCTTTCGGTGGACGAACGCCGAGCGGTGCTTGGCGAGCTCAACAGCGAACGGTTTGCTGATCAGTCGCCACGGCAGGTCTATGCAAAGTTACTCGACGAAGGCAGTTATCTTTGCAGCGTGCGAACGATGTATCGAATTCTTGAAGACAACGAAAGTAGTCGGGAACGGCGAAACCAGTTGACCCATCCGAAATACAAAAAGCCTGAGTTGCTCGCAACAGGCCCCAATGAAGTCTGGTCGTGGGATATCACGAAGCTAAAAGGACCCGAAAAATGGATGTATTACTACCTCTACGTCATCCTCGACATTTACAGCCGCACCGTTGTCGGCTGGATGCTGGCCCACCGAGAAAGTTCCGATTTGGCAAAACAGCTCATTGAAACCACGATCGAGAAACAAGAAATCCCAGCGGGTCAGTTAATCATCCATAGCGACCGTGGACCTTCAATGACATCGCATAACGTCGCCCACTTACTTGGTTCACTGGGCGTCACGAAGAGCCACAGTCGCCCGCATGTCTCCAACGACAATCCCTTTTCGGAAAGCCAGTTCAAAACGATGAAGTATCGTCCTGAATTCCCTGAACGCTTCGGCAGCTACGAAGATGCGTTGGGGTTCTGTCGCCGCTTTTTTCAGTGGTACAACAACGAACATTATCACAGTGGAATTGGCATGATGACGCCTGCATCGTTGCACTATGGTCAAGCTCAAGAAATCCTGACCGCGCGTGAGCAGACACTTGAATCAGCTTGGCAGAAGAATCCAGAACGATTCGTTCGTGGAATCCCGAAACCGCAACGACTTCCCAAGGCTGTTTGGATCAACGCACCGATTCAAAACGTGGAAGACAAAAAGGAAGCCCCCGCGGTTCATTGCGCGGAGGCTCCAGAAGAAACGTCATTGACGCACCCTCGATCCGGCTATCCCTTGGATGGTTGCGTCCCCGCAGAGCCATCTTCCGTTTCACCGGACACAATCACGATACCGCAACAATCATCATTGAACACCCAAGCAATGCCTAAAAAAATCCCGGGGTTTCAGGGGCTGGCCCCTGAACATCCTGAATTGCGACTCTAAGTTGAGTTCAAAGCTGTCTCAAAGTCGTTGACACATTCCG
>JANSWS010000677.1 GCA_024743355.1 bacterium | reverse complement strand
GGAAGCCATGCAAGAGCACCGGGTCACCGTGCTTGGCAAGGTTTTCGAATTGAAGCCACCGTTCATGGTTCTGGCTACGCAGAACCCGGTGGAGCAGGAGGGAACTTACCCACTGCCGGAAGCGCAGTTGGACCGCTTCATGTCGCTGATTGAATTGGATTATCCGAGCGAAGAGGAAGAGATCCAGATTGCTCGAACGACAACGGGTGACGATTTGGTGGAACTTGAGCACCTGATGACCGCCGAAGACATCATCGCTCACCAGGACTTGGTACGGCGAGTTCCTGTGCCGGATCACATTTACACTTACGCGGCAAGGTTGGTCCGCAAAACGCGGCCGGAAGGCACGACGTCTCCGGATTGGCTGAAACCACTCGTCGCATGGGGCGGCGGGCCGCGTGCGGTACAGAATTTGATTTTGGGTGCCAAGGCTCGGGCGGCACTCTACGGGAGCTACATGGTTCGAACCGAAGATGTGAAGGCAGTAGCGGTGCCGGTACTGACCCACCGCGTTATCACGACCTTTGCGGCCCAAGCGGAGAAAGTCTCCGCCAAGGACATCATTGGTCGACTGGTTGAGGAAACACCGGACGCCTAGTTTCCTGAGGATCTTTTGATTTACGTCTTTGCATTTGGTCGAGTCCATGGCGATTGAACCCAAGCAGCGCAGCTTTCTGGATCCCGTCGTGGTTGCACAGCTGTCCGCCTTGCCCTTGCTTTCTCGTAAAGCCATGTTGGGCAGCGTTTCGGGACGGCATGCAAGTCCACATCGCGGTGCCAGCGTTGAATTCGCGGAATACCGCAAGTATGTGCCCGGTGATGATTTGCGACGTCTGGATTGGCGGGCTTATGGCAGATCTGATCGTTTTTACATCAAGGAATTTGAAGCCGATACCAACTTGAGACTGGTATTGGTCTTAGACACCAGCGGTTCGATGGACGTCGGTTCTGTGGGCATGACCAAACTGGAGTATGCTCGCAGATTGGCGGCTGCCTTGGCTTATCTGGCGGTGCATCAAGGTGATGCGGTCGGTTTAGCTTGTGTGGCGGAAGGAATCGTGAACCACCTGCCGGCTCGCCGTAATCCATCGCATTTGACGAATATCTTTGACACGCTAGAGCAAGCCAAGCCCCAAGGTGAAACCGGGATCGTAGAGGTTTTGCACGAGTTGGCGGAAACCGTGCGACAAAGGGCCTTGATTGTGGTTCTGTCGGATTTATTCGTGCCACCGGAATCCCTGCGTGAATGCTTCGAGCATTTGCGGTTTCGCAAGCACGATCTGGCAGTTTTCCACTTGCTGGATCCTGAAGAAATCAGTTTTTCCTTTCAGCGACCGACTCGCTTTCTGGACATGGAAGGAGGCACGGCAATTTTCGCCGACCCCGTGGAGATCGCCGATCGCTACCACCGAGCTCTAGACGAATACTTGTTGCAGCTACGGAAGATTGTTCTTGAGACCGCAGTCGACTATCGCCAGGTGTCGATCGATTCCACCTACGATAAAGAACTCAAGAACTTCCTGATCGATCGTGCCCATCGCAGGAGTCTCCGATGAGCTTCCTACAACCGCTCATTCTGGTTGCCCTACCGCTGATTGGCCTGCCAATACTGATCCATTTGATCAATCAGTGGCGATACCAGACAAAGCCTTGGGGCGCGATGCAGTTCTTGTTGGCCGCCAATCGCATGAATCGGGGTTTCGCCCGCATTCGACAATGGTTGATTCTAGCCATGCGGACGCTGGTAGTAGCCGGCTTGATCTTTGCCGTGGCCCGGCCGCTGGCAAGCGGTTTGCTCGGCTTCGCCGCGGGCACAGTTACCGATACGACCGTCGTCATCATGGACCGCTCACCGAGCATGTTGCAGGCCGGCATCGGCGGTGAGACAAAGTTGGAAGCTGCCCATCGTCAAATTGGTGACGCACTCTCAAAGTTGAAATCCAATCACTGGGTAGCCATCGATTCGGCCAGTGGAGAAGCGGCCAGTTTTGATTCGCTGGAGGCCATGATGGATTCACCGGCCATGCTGCCGTCCAGCACCTCCTCGGATTTCCCGGTGCTCATGCAATCCGCTTTGGATTATTTGCAAGCGAATAGCTCCGGGCAAACTGAAGTTTGGATCTGCTCGGATCTTCGAGCCGCCGATTGGAATGCGGAGAGCGGGAATTGGAGTGTCGTGCGGCAAGGCTTCCAAGCTTTGCCACAAACCGTAAGGTTTCATTTGCTAACTTATCCGAGCATAGCCGAGGAAAATATTGGTTTGCGGGTTAGCGAGGTGCGCCGGGCTGCGAGCACGGAAAGCGGCAACGTCGAGAATGCCTT
>JANSWS010000438.1 GCA_024743355.1 bacterium | reverse complement strand
GGTACGCTCGACAAGCTGGAGGCTTACCCGGGCTTCCGCTGTGATCTCAGCGAATCCGAAGTCCGCAATCAGTTACTTGAACTCGGGTGCGTCATCACCGGCACGACGCCGCAGATTGCACCGGCGGATCGCAAACTGTACGGTCTGCGGGATGTAACCGGCACCGTTCCATCCGTACCCTTAATCACTTCCAGTATTCTGTCCAAGAAGCTGGCGGAAACCTTGGATGCTTTGGTGCTGGACGTGAAGTTTGGTTCGGGGGCATTCATGACCGACATGCAAGCCGCCCAGGAATTAGCCGACAGTCTCACGGCCACGGCGAGTCAATTAAAATTGCGGGCCATCAGCATACTATCCGACATGAATCAACCGCTGGGCCAGATGGTCGGCAACGCCTGCGAGGTAAACGAAGCCGTCGATACGTTAAAGGGTCAGGGGCCCGACGATGTCAAACAGCTTACTTTGCGATTATCCGCGGAACTGCTGCTGGCGACTGGCAAATTTGACCATCTGCCCCAAGCAGAAGAGAGCCTGAAGCGTTGCCTGGAGGATGGCAGAGCCTACGAACGCTACTGTCAAATGATGCGTGCCCAAGGCGTTCTTGTAAACGCTCCTCTGCCCGTGGAGTCTTGCCAGCTGGTCACCAGCCATGACGGCGGCTGGCTCGAATCGATCGATGGCCAATTGCTCGGCCATTCGGTTATCGCCTTGGGCGGAGGACGACGCGTGTTAGAGGACAAGCTGAATCATCGCGTCGGATTAATGATGTGCGTTCGTGTGGGAGAGAGAGTTGAGCGCGGCCAGCCGCTGGTCGAAGTCTACTGTGACGACGCATCTCGATCCGCTGCGGCCACACAGATGATTCTGCAGGCACTTCGTTTCTCCGAAGCGCCGGTCGAAAGCTTACCCTTGCTACCTGAAATCAGCTGAACGATCGCTGAGCGCCTGCTGGACGTTCACAAAGGGGTTTTCTTGCTGCCCCCGCGGATTCCTTGAGCCGCAGCCCAGGCGGAATGCGACACGAACATCGACCGTAGCCTTTCCATCAACCCTTGACACTCCCCTGAGAGCCCGATATTTTGTCGCTTCTCCTGAGGACCATGTTTGGGAAGCCTTCGAAGGCAAACCACGGTTTCTGGGGGATCATGTTGGGGGATTAGCTCAGTTGGGAGAGCGCTTGCATGGCATGCAAGAGGTCAGGGGTTCAAGTCCCCTATCCTCCACTTGGCCTCTTAGCAAATTTTTGCAATACGCCGCGGAGCCCTTAACTTTAGGGCTTTTTTCTATGTGCGGTGCAATCACCTTGCGGCCCCTTTCTCCCACCTTCCGTTAACTGCTGGGACACAAGTGGGACACGTTTGAAAGAAGCAGCTTTCTCTAAGTCTCCCTCAGTAGTCATCCGGTAGTGCCTCTTCGCTATGCGCTCAGTGTGACCGCACCACCGAGTCACGACGTGCGACGGTAATTCTCGCTCCAACTCAGTGGCTCTTGTCGCCCGCTGGTTATCGAAATCGCGACTTGGATTCGCCAACGGCGTCATGGGACGCGACCGTCGGCAAGCTCGTTGCCGTGAAATAGCCAGTTTCCTTGTTCCCCTCGCTGCATTTCGAAGCAGCACCTCTGGGCGTGCCGGCGGAGAAATTCACATTGGCCTTGGCAGTCGTTATGGGGTCGATTTTCACTTTCGCACGATTGTCGGCCTTTTCGATCCACGTGTTTCATGACTGCAGTTACCTGCGTTGGCGTCCCACACGAATGCAGATTCGCAAGTTGCACAGAACTCATGTGGTCGAAGTCACCTGTGCAACTTGCGCCGACGGGGAAAGGACTGGCGGATTGTCGATCCGCTAGCAGATAGATAGGCCGCGAACTCGCATCGGTGGCCTGGAGATTGGAAATCGATCATCTGGCGGTACACCGAGCCGGGCGAGAAGGAGTTTGATGAAGCAATGGAAGAACTCTACACCTAATCCTCCACCGAACGTTTCTGCGTGCTTGCTTCTTCCGCAACCGCACGTTCCAACATCGTGGACATCCGAAGCTGCAGTTCGGAAATAGGCTCATTCGGCGGTATAAGCTCGTTTGCGATTGGTATCGGTCGTTCGAAGGTTTCTAGTTTCAAAAAGTCATCTGAGACGTAGCTCCAGACTACGATAATCTCAATTGCTTTAAAGCTATCTTGCCCGTAGCTTTTATTTGGCAGGTGTTGCATGTCGATTCGCCTTGGGACCCACACGGGTTTCCGATCGCTAAACTCCAACCCAGGTTTCAATTCGACCCACTTGGTCTTCGTTCGATAAATCAGCTCCCCCATGTCGTCTTTCACCTGCAGGGGGGGGTTGATTCGGCTCGCGTTTAAGCAAAGACGTCTCAATTGGGCGACCTTCGCCGGAAAGCTTCATCTCGATAACGTGACCATGTTTCCGACTTTCCCATACTGAGCGACTGTCTTTAGCGTCCCGGGTCATTGATACCTGTATCTGGGTGCCTTTCTTCAACCGTCCTCAGTCTGCTGAGAAAACTGCAGTGGATGCCCTGTTGGATGAGGATCGTGTAGCGATATTAGGTCCGATTCTGACCGAGATCCTCTAAGGCTTTCGGCGCAAGGACCAAGCCGACTGGGTAGCTTCTGTACTGGAAGCTGCTCGATTGCGAGAAAGCAGAGCAGGATCGAGTACTGGCCCAACTGGAGAGCTCCGATCGCGCGTTAGCTAATTCGCTCCGTAAGATGCTGGACGCATCCGATGCTCTCGGATCTTTTATGAATCTATCGGACGGCGAGCGTGAGCAAGGTCCAAAGTCGGCAATTGCCGAAACAATGGATTCGCAGCCATGTTCACCGAACAATGCCGACACGCTACGGGTGCCGAGAGAGATCGGACCGTACAAGTTACTGGAAAAAATCGGCGAAGGTGGTATGGGCGACGTTTACATGGCCGTCCAACACAAGCCGATTCGACGTACCGTGGCAATCAAGGTCGTCAAGCCAGGCATGGACTCCAGGCAAGTTCTTGCAAGGTTTGAAGCGGAGCGCCAAGCACTTGCGATCATGGACCATCCCTATATCGCGAAGATTCACGACGCCGGTCAAACCGAGTCGGGACGCCCCTATTTCGTGATGGAGCTTGTTAAAGGAAACATGCCAATCTGCTTCTCAAGGTCGCATCGACTTCAGCAGCATGTCGGGGGGATTTTGTGCCGGTCGCGCGCAGCTTTGTCTTTCCCAAGGTGGGGAAAGTGCGTGGAACGCCGCCCTCCGAAACTGCTGCGGGCTGTCCGTCCAAAGCGTCGAAACTGCTGCAAAGCAGGTCGATCGGAAAACGAGCCTTTCAGCTGGTTTCTGACTGGAATCGCAAATTCGCGAAATGGCTGAAGATAATATTCGCCGCCGTTGGCCACCACACAAAACGGCTGAAGAGGGGCCAGTACACCCAGGGAAATCCCTCGTGTCGACCTGCATCAGGTTCTCTCTACAGAAGCGGCCTTCAAGGCAATATATGGCCTATTGAATTATCTATGTCGGAGGATGTCGTCCAGCTTCGACCCATAGCGCGCGGACGGCAACGACTTGCTGCCTATTCATCCGCAGAGCATTGACGGTGGCAATACCAATATTAGTCAGGCCCACAATAACTGTTCCGTTGACGGACCAATCAAAATGCTCGAGCCAGAGGTCCCGGTGAGGATGAAACAACCGCGATTCGCGTCCGCTCTCGTCACGGCCGATAGTTCGATTCGATTTGAACCTGTTGCAGGCGGGACAAGCCAAGCATAGGTTTTCAAACTAAGTCAGACCTCCGCTCGACCGCGGCTCAATGTGTTCAATCTCAAACGTAACGACCGTCAGTGACTCGGCCGTTTGGCAGTATGCACATTGGCCAACAAAATGTTCCCGGACGCTGCTCCTGAGCTCCGCAGATACATAGCCGCTCACGACCCGTCCTTCGCACCTTGTTGGCGAAGCGTGAATTCAGCCCGGGCTTTTAGCAAGTTGAGTTCATCGATCTGTTCAATCAGATCATCAAGTTCGCGAGATTCTTGCTCGTTGAGAACTCCTTCGGAGTTTCGCGTGAGTAGCTCGTCCAGCTTCGACTGTGCTTGAGGAGCTAACATTGCGTTGGCTAAAGCTTTGAGCCCCGCAGAACTTACATTGGGCAGGATATCGACTTGGTTTGGCATGTGATTTCCCCGACGCGATCTAAACCAGCCCCTAAAATACCAGATCGCATGTCCATAGAACCAGAGGAAAGCGAGAACCTATCTTCTTGCCTGTTGATAGCAATTTTGACCTCTGCAGCTTGTGCACCCTTGCTGTCGTGGGCGTACTCACCTGTGCGAGTTGCGCCCAGGCAAGCAAGCCGTGAAAGCCGAATCAAGTGTCACCACGTTCGCACCGCGAGATTTGCCTTCGGCCAAAATGCATTGATCCTTGGCCGTTGCCATTCCAAGCTCTCCCACGTGTTCGGCTTCGTGTCATAGGCTCATGAGATGTCTGATTGTCGAACGTGGTAAGCCTTGATCGAGCAAGAACTTCATGATGCGCCACGAAGCTCCAGCACTTGATCGTCAAGATTCGCTGCCGCGTATTCTAACGCCTGACGGATATCTTCGTCTTTTAGCTCTGGGTATTCGGCTCGAAGCTCTTCTCGATTGGGAAACGTTGCAAGCGCCTCCAATTCGCGGCGGACTGTCAAACGCATACCGCGAATACACGGTTGACCATTCATGATCTTCGGGTCCAACTCATCTCTTTTGGAGTAGCCACATTAAGAAACCATTTATTCTCGACTTTCACCACTTCTGCCCCCCCCGCACCAACTGTATGCGGTAGGATATTTGCCGCTAAGAGCGACGACCGATCGAATCTTTGAGAGACGGACGCGAGGAGCAATTCAGTGAACTCCGAAACGCCCCGAGTAATGCAACAGGGCTCAAATCTCTCTGACAATGCCGCAAAAAGATATCTGCAGCCCTCGAATTTCATGGGTTATGGCCTCCGCAATGTACGCTACGCCGGATGGTTGATGCCCCTAATCGTCGTGATTTTTCCTCTTGGCGGCTTGTCGCAGGATTCGGTCGCAACGCACTCCACAGATAAAGAGGCGGCAAGCAAAGCGGATTTTGAAATTCGCATCGGCAAGCGCTACGTGAACGCATTCTGTAGTCGATGTCACGGTCGTGACGGCAAAGGAGCACGCGGTCCCGACTTAACCACCGGAAAGTTTCGCTACGCGACTTCGGATGAAGAGCTGTTGAGGGTTATTCAGCAAGGAATACCTGGAACCGACATGCAGGGACGCGGCGTTTTCGAGGATATCCAGCTTCCGATAATTGCCTACCTACGTGCAGCGGCCTTGCAACCCGACCACCGTCAGGCCCCGTCTGGAAATGCTGCACGAGGCTATGAACTGTTCAAAGAAAATCAATGTGCCAGTTGCCACTGGACCGGCAATCAGGGTGGCCGTCAGGGACCCAACCTTTCGCGTCTCACCGCGCCGCCAGACTATGTTCGCAATTCCATGCTCGATCCAAACTCGCAAGTCGACTTGGAATACCAGCAAGTCATACTTCTCTTGGATGATGACAAGATCTGTTCTGGGCGGCGTCTGCATGAGAATTCGTACTTCTTGCTGCTGATGGATCAACAGGAAAACTTGCACGCGATTGACAAGCGATCGATTCGCGAAATCAAACGGCCACATGAATCATTGATGCCAAGTTTCAGCGATAAATTATCGCGTGGAGACATTGAAGACATCACAACATACATCTATTCGATTCAGCAGGAGCCACGTCAATGAAGTTCTCGACGGTCGCGCTTTCGACGATGCTATGTTTGCTATCCTCAGCCGCCTTGGTAGCCCAGACAGAGCATCCGGGGACGGAGGCTGATGCCCGTCCGAGTTTAGCGACTCAACTGAATTTTAAAGGGGTGACAACGGACGATTTGCTCCGCGCGGATCAACAGCCGCACAACTGGCTGATGTACTCCGGCCAATACAATGGGCAGCGCTATAGCCGCCTCGATCAAATCAACACCAGCAACGCAAGGAATCTCAAGGTGCAATGGGTACGACAGTTTCCATTGCAGTCGCCCTTCGAAACGTCACCGCTAGTAGTTGACGGCATGATGTTTATCACTTTACCAAACAGTGGTCTGGTGGCTTTGGACGCCAAAACGGGACTCCCCTTTTGGGATACACAAATTGCTGTCGGCGATCGGCTCGCCCTATGTTGTGGCAAAGTCAATCGGGGCGTGGCGATCCTAGGCGAGACGCTGTTCATGGGTACGCTGGACGCCAAATTGGTCGCCATCGATGCCAAAAGTGGCAATGAACGGTGGAAAGCGGTTGTTGGCGATCCGACGCGGGGAGAGAGCATCACTGCAGCTCCGCTGGTTGTAAAAGATATGGTCATCACTGGGATCGCCGG
>JANSWS010000070.1 GCA_024743355.1 bacterium | reverse complement strand
TGTTTTGCTTAGTTTAAACACCCTTGGCGTGTGTTGCTTACACACGTGTTTGGTGTGTATGTTTATGTTGTGCGCAGTCCATGATTTACACCGTGCGGAATACCGTTGTTGTTGCATGGCGTGCATGCGCATTTGGCCTGGGTGTGCACATGGGCGTGCTTGGCTTGTTGGTTTGCCTCTTTAGCTTAATTGGATCGCTTGCTGAAGGTTGCTTGGGTTGTGTCGTTTGCTGTAGCCAGCTTGAAGCCGCCCAAGGCTCCTCGCCGGCTTCGGAGGACGGCAAAGTCTATGTGGCCTTTCGAATGCGAGATTGGAAATCCCAGCATCTCCACGATGCGGCACAAGCCCAAAAGCAACTGGAAACTCTCAAGAACCTCACCTGCGAAGTAAAGAAGGAAGCGCACAACGGGCACGTGGACGTGAGCTTTCGCACGGTGATCTGGAAATCGCTGGCATTAGACTCCCATGACCAGGCTCATCAATGGGTTGCTTGGCTCAAGCAGAATGGATTTGAGACCTTGCATGCCCATCCTGCCGGAGAGCACGTGACCGCCGCAGGAGGGGCGCACGTGGAGAGTGTCCAGTATCGTTGTGTTGAGTGGAAGGCCAAGCACGTGCACAGCGAGATGGAATTAAAGGAGATCTTGGCAATCTACCGGGGGCTAGGCTGCCAATTCGAGGTTTCCAAGCACAATGGTCACAATGATGTCAAGCTGCGATGTCCGGACTGGATGGAAATCGACGTCGTATCCCACGAAGCCGCGTCAGTCTGGCAAAAATACCTGCAAGGACTTGGATTTGAAGCCAAGCACGAGCATTGAGCTGAATGCGGTGCGGATTCATCTGCCTTGCACCGATAACTCGCCATGTGCCTGCCCAAAAGGCCTTGTGAGCCCAAAATATCACAGCTACATTTAGGGATTCGACAGACAGATGAGGGAAGAGGATCAACCATGCCAAAAATGAAGACCCATAAAGCCACCAAGAAGCGATTTCGCTTGACAGCCACAGGCAAAGCGAAGCATCGTGGCGCTGGTACGAGTCATTTGGCTGTGCGAATCAGCTCAAAGCGTCGTCGTAATCTTCGTGGAACACGTGTCTTGGCCGAAGCAGCTACCAGACAGGTACGCGATTGCCTGCGGCACAACAGTTATTAGTCCACTTCAGAGAAGCCAGAAAAACTACCCGGGTTTGGGCATGCTGCTAGCTCGAGTCGTTGACTGCGGTTCTCTCTGATTCTTACGCATCTTTGTTACTTGCAGTTTCTTTAGTCCAAGTACCTGGGTAGCAACTTCTGCCATGAGGATTACGTCCACGGCAGAGACCTGAGGTACCAACACCGAAAGTTCGATCGATGAGAACTCGCAATGGTGCGGCCCGTCATAAGGCCCGCAAGAAGTTATTTAAAAGGGCCAGTGGCTACGTTGGGGGACGCGGTAAACTACTGCGCACAACGAAAGAAACGCTGACTCGAGCCGGCGTATTTGCCTATCGCGACCGTCGTACCAAGAAGCGCGAGTTCCGTCGGCTGTGGATTACGCGTATTTCTGCGGCATGCGATCAGCACGGTTTGCGATACAGTCAGTTCATTCATGGTCTGAATAAGGCCAATATCGGACTGGATCGCAAGCAGCTTTCGGAGATGGCCATCCATGATCCGGCCGGTTTCCAAGTTGTGGTGGAGAAGGTCAAATCGGCCTTGGCCGCCTAGTCTCGGCTATTGTGCTAGTTGCCAGGGAGAGCTCTTCTTTCGCTGATGGCAGGGTATCCGGCTACGGTATGAGAGCTTGATAGCAGGTGCTTCTTGAGGCCCTGTCAAGCATGTCTCTCTTTGGCCAACGGTCCAACTGGATTTTCATTCGAGAGCTGCTGGGGATTCCGGGGCTCGGCTTGGGGCGTGAGTCTGTGGCAGAGCTCGCTGGCCTGGGTTGCACGTTTTCGGCGGGCAGCATTCACGGCGGTGGAGTATTCTGCCTGATTGCGTGAGCCTGCTGGGTGTTGCGGAAGTTGTTGCCGGCATAGCCGACCCGCGTTCGAGCTGGGCTGATTCGAGCCGCAAATGCGCGCGGATGAGCTGCCAGAGAAAGCTCTAGATCCTCGGCAGAATCACTGAAAGAGCAATAACCATGGAGCTGAATGAGTTTCTCCGCAGTTTGGATGACCTTGCTAACCAGGCTGAGCAAGAGCTGTCTGCTGCGAACAGCCAGGAAGCCTTTGAGGAAGCACGGGTCAAATTTGTGGGTGCCCGTAGCGGGCAGCTTAAGGCGCTGCAGAAGCAGCTAGGCGCATTGCCTAAAGAAGCCAAGAAAGATGGCGGTCAAAGGCTTAACGAGACCAAGAACCGTATTCAATCGGCCTTGGACCAGGCGGATCAACGCTTGAAATCGAATGCGGCTAATACCCGCACAGGGCCGCAGGTCGATGCGACGCTGCCAGGCATTCGACAACACGTCGGACGCACGCATCCGATTACTCAAACCATTGAGCACCTCAAGGCCATTATGGGGCGTCTTGGATTTGCGGTCGTCGAAGGGCCTGAAGTCGAAGATATTTGGCATAACTTCGTGGCTTTGAATATTCCTGAGGACCATCCGGCCAGAGACCCGCTGGACAATTTCTACTTGGGACTGGCAGAGGCCACCAGTAAAGAAGCCGGCGATCAGGCACATCTCTTGCGAAGTCAAACAAGTACGGTCCAAATTCGGGTGATGGAGCAGCAGGCTCCCCCGGTGCGGATCATCTCGCTCGGTCGTGTGTATCGGCCAGACGAGCCGGATGCTACCCACTTCCCGATGTTTCACCAGATGGAAGGTCTGTGGGTAGACCGGAACGTGAATATGGCTCAGCTAAAGAGCGTGCTGCGTCTGTTCGCAAACAATTATTTGGGTGGGGACGTGCACATTCGTTTCCGGCCCAGCTTTTTTCCCTTCACCGAACCAAGCGTAGAGGCGGATTTTCTGTGGAACGGCAATTGGGTTGAGTTCGGTGGCGCGGGCATGGTCGATCCCAATGTGCTGAGGGCGGTTGGATACGATCCTGAGGAATACACTGGGTTTGCGTTTGGGTTGGGAGTGGAGCGTCTGTGCATGGGACGACATGGGGTGACGGATATTCGTGACCTCTATCGCAACGACCTGCGATTCCTGCATCAGTTCTAGGATTCGAGTTGGGTGCTACGGGGCCAGCGAGCATGACACGAGTGCCCGTTCGGAGATACATGGTGCTCAATCTGGATGAGAATCCACATTTTTGCTTTTCGACGAGTTAGTGTCATTTCAAGTTCACGTCAGGATTCGAGATGCTTGTCTGTTGGGATTGGTTGAACGACTACGTAAAGCTCACGGTAGACCCTGATGAGATGGCTCTCAAGTTCGCGATGTCGGGATTGAACCATGAGTCCACCGAACGAGTCGGTTCTGACGTGGTTATTGATCTTGAGGTAACCAGCAACCGAGGCGATTGTTTGGGGCATATTGGAGTTGCCCGCGAGGCCGCGGTATTGTTGGGCGAGAAACTGAAGCTGCCCGAGTTTCGGCACATAACCGCCAAGCTTCCCACCAACGGCCAAATCGAAGTTGAAAATCATTTCTTAGATGCTTGCCCCGAATACACGGCCCGAATTATTCGTGGGGTTCGCGTCGGGCCAAGTCCCGAGTGGCTGGTTCGTCGGCTCAACGCAGTCGGCATCAATTCGGTCAACAACGTGGTCGACATTACCAACTATGTGATGATGGAGTGTGGCCAGCCCCTGCATGCCTTTGATTTGAAGCATGTGCGTGGCGGAAAAATTGTGGTTCGTCCCGCTGCTGACAAAGAGAAATTTGAAGCGATTGACCACAAGACGTATGAATTAGATCCGCAGATGGTTGTCATTGCCGATGCCCAACGGGCTTTGGCACTGGGCGGTGTGATGGGCGGTGTGGAGAGTGAAGTATCCGAAAGCACGGTCGATCTGTTGATTGAGGCGGCCCGCTTTTCACCGCTTGCTATCCGTCGAGCGGCACGCAAATTGAAGCTCCATAGCCCCTCCTCGTACCGTTTCGAGCGCGTGCCGGATCCAGCAGGTTTGGATTGGGCCAGCATGCGCTGCTGCGATCTAATATTGGAATTAGCCGGTGGTGAACTGGTGGGTGACGTAGTTCGTGGTGGAATCGAACCAGCTGAACGCGAGCCGATTGAGTTTCGGGTGTCGCAGGTCGCCAGGATCCTTGGTATTCAAGTTCCCTTGTCGCGGATTGCGGATATTCTCAGCGCTCTCGGATGCCACCTAGTGCCTACTGAAGAATCTCCCGACGAGAACGTGGAGGCACTACAAATCATTCCGCCGACCTGGCGTATGGATATTCAGCGCGAGTGCGACTTGATCGAAGAAGTGGCGCGAATGTACGGCTACGAGCAGATTCCGGAGGATGTGGCCGTGCCCATTGGTGTGGCCTCTCCGCGAGCAAAAGACATTGCGCTGACGCACGCCCGCACCGCCCTGAGCGCCTACGGCGTTGATGAAGCCATGACTCCCAGCGTCGTTAGTCAAGCATTGGAGTCCTGGGGAAGCCTGTGGACGGACAATCCACCGCTGACGGTTGATACGGCACTCTTGGAAGGGGCGCGATCACTTCGCCGATCGCTGATTCCGAGTCTACTGGCGGCCAGGTACAACAACCAGACTCAGTCCATTCGCAACGCCGAGCTGTATGAAGTTGCGACCATTTACTTGCCACGGCCTGGCAAGTTACCAGCGGAACAAAGTACTTTGGGGATGGTTACCCAAGGGGATATTCGCCGCGTGAAGGGTGTCGTAGAGCAGATTATCTTTGAGGTTGTTGGAAGCGGAGCTCAGCTGAGTTGGAAACTGCACGAACACACCATGCTCGAACCGGGCTCCGGGCTAAAGATCGAACTGAATGGGGAGTTGCTGGGCTTTGTCGGCGTGATTGCAGCCAGCGTCCAGAAGAACTTGTCGCTCGATCTGCCTGTCGCGGCTGCTGAGCTGAGCGTCGACAGGCTGACAGAGCATTTGCGGCCCGTGCGCCGCGCCGAGCCGGTGAGCTTGTTCCCGGCTATTTCACGCGATCTCAACTTTGTCGTCGATGAGAGTACGCATTGGGCGGATCTAGAGGCGGCCTGCATCGAAAGCGGCGGGCAGCAGCTCAATCGCGTCGAGTATCGGGAGACTTATCGCGATCCCAGCAAGGATGGCAGCGACAAAAAACGAGTCCTGCTGACCGTGTTTTTTCAGAGTCTCGAACGGACGTTGACCGGCGATGAGGTCGATGTCGCGGTGAATTCGATTATCGAGAACTGCACACAAAAACTCAGCGCGAAATTACTCGCTTAGCCCAGAATAGACCCGTTGCCGGTGAGGCGGAGAGGCCACAAAAAATACAAAAAGAACGAAAGGATGGATGCCAAATGGATACCCAATTGCGGGGGCAGTTGGCTCCTTGCTAACTTATTTTCTTGCCCTCCATCTTCCTGCCATTCCTTCTTGGGGCCTCATTAGGCCTTGGAAAGGCAGCCTTGCCATCATTCACTACGCGGGATGCAAAGCACAAGTAGATTCCTGCCCTGGTGGAACTGCTTGTTTCAATCTGTGGCACTAGCATTATTCACCGGTGTTCGAGGTTAAGGGCTCAAGTCTCGTGGGCGCCGTAACTTCGGTCGCGAGCAGTCCTGGAGTTGCAATCGCGTACTGCGTTGGCTCAGCTTCTTCAAAACTCCCTGTCCGCAGCCCAATTGCGACCTTGTTGACGGCCTACGTGAATAATCCCTAGCATCTCGGGTGCGATCGGCGACAATCTCGCAATTTAAAACGCTCTAGCCCGGTCCTCCTGCAACGCGTTCCAGATACACGCCAACTCCCATGGCAAACATGCTGCTGATATTTAGCATGAAATGCACCATGATCGATGGCCAAATCGAAAGCGTGGCGCGGTAAAGCAATCCCAGGATGATGCCCAAGACAATCAGGGGAATAAAGCTCAGTCCGTATTCCCAATGGGCTAAGCCGAAAAGCGTACCGGAAACAAAGCTCGGCCAAATGGGGGCTGGCCGGGATCTGTCAGATGGATCGCTATCGGCCTGCGAAGAATCGGAGGCTTGTTGCTCGACGGGAGCCTCTGATCCCACCGCTGTTGACGAGGCCGCTCCCGAACTCATTTCGGCAGCAGTAACGGTCGGCGAAAGTCCATTCAGGCTGACCGCGGCGGTTGGCTGATTGGATGAGGTAGCGAAGACTTTGCCGAGCACAATTTCTACGACTGAATTGTAGGGAATCGATTGCAGCCAGCCTTGGAGTAAAACGCGAAAAAGAAATTCTTCCGCAATCGGGGCTGCAATTACTGCCGCGAAGAAGGCCAGCAGGTAGGTCCCCAATGTGCCGTCGTTCTGGATCGATTCCAGAATCGGATGCTCGTACTCGGTTTGCATCCCAATCGAGACGGCAGCGCTGATGGCAAACACCAGCGGAAGGGTTACCAGCCCCGCGACTAATCCGGTCATTAACATCTGCGGCATGCGTTGAACGGACCAGCCGAGCACTCCGGGGTGAGTGTTGTAGCGGAAAACAATCCAGCCGGTTACTAGTGCGACCGCCAGAATGTGGCTGGCTCCAACCGCGGCGGCGATGGGCATTGGAATCAGGTTTTCACTGCGAAGCTCTTCGACGTTGATGTCAAACAACTGGATGGCCACTGAGCTGAATAATACTTGGGCAACGACAACCAGGATGGCTGCGACCACGAAGTCGGCCAGGCCCCAGGGTCTGGGGTTCCAATTGGCGACGGGCAGCAGTGATTTTCCGCGCCACCAAGAGGTGACCACCAAAGCCCAGCTAACGAGTGCCCCGGTAAAGCCAACAAACAGGAACAGTGAAAAAGCGGTCAGACAGAGCGCAAGCGTCGGGTTTTCGGCCAGCATCTCCGGAGTTATGTCTAGCGTTTGATTCGAATTCATGGTTAAGCTTTGCGCGCGAGTTCGATCGCTTTGACGACATAGTCCGCCCCAGACGCGACCGTCACGATGACCGCCAGCCACATCAGCACTAGTGTCAGCACCATCAGCCAGGGATACGGCATAGCCAGCAAGCACAAGCTAGAAACGACTGCGAGACACTGAAAAACCATCTTCAGTTTTCCGAGCTGTCGTGCGGAAAAATCGCCACCGGCTCCTTCGATCATGGCCCTTAAACTGGTCACCAAAAATTCGCGTCCGATAATCAAGGTCACCATCCATGGGCTGACTTGACTATTGGGAGTGCCAGTCAAAGCTACCAAAGCCGCCGTGATGATGATCTTGTCTACAAATGGATCCAAGATTCGACCAAGCTTGGTGACTTGATTAAATCGTCGTGCCCACCATCCATCGACAGCATCGGTCAATACCGCGACGATAAACAGAACCGCTGACAATCGATACATGCCGATCTCAATCAAAATGCCAACGGCGAAAGCCATGACCAATCGAATGAGCGACAGTGTATTGGGGACATTCCAAATTTGATTCGAAACATCGGAAGCAATACTCTGAGGGCTACTGGAGGTTGAGCTAAAGCTGGTCTCCGCCGGCTGTTCCACGTCGGTAGAGGATTTCATGGTGCACAGTCTTTCGAGTTGTTTGCGGAGTAGGCGGCTCGGAATTCCATGTAAGTTGGATCGTTGTTGTGTGTGGCTGAACACGGGGCACGCATCGGCCCAAGGCTATCGCCAGCCACCGTCAAACACTTGCCCTGGTTTCACTTGGGGGCGGAAGCAATATTCAGGTATTTGCTACAGCGCTCACAGCCAATGGGAGCGCTCCAGCAAACCCCAGAACTCGGCAGACATCGGTTGCGCGAAATCCGAAGCAAAAGTTGCCAAAGCCTTGGCTTTGTCCCCAAGCCGCATTGTGGCATCGTGGTGGCAGGGCTATCGGCCCTGTCAACTCAAGCGAATATACGATGCATCGATCGAGCCATGTCCTGGGGCAAAGGCTAACGCGGTTTTCCTACGGCTGCTGCAACCAAGTCGTAGTCCTGGTTACCGACGATCTCGACCGGCACCAGATTACCAGGGCTAAGCAAACGCTTGGGCTGGCCGGTCACATAGACCAGGGCATCCACATCCGGGGCATCAGCGTGCGACCTGCCAACCCACACATTTTTGTTGGCATCTACGGGTTGGTCGATGATAACCTCTTTGATCGAACCCACTTGATCGCGCGACCATTCAAACGCGATCTTTTGTTGCACTTCCATCAATTTGGCTCGCCGTTCTTGTTTGATGTCTTCCGGCAAGTGATTTGGCAATTTGGCAGCGGGCGTGTCGGGTTCCAAGGAATAGGTAAAGACTCCCAGGCGCTCGAAACGAGCCTCCTCAACGAAATCGACGAGATCCTCAAATTGCGAATCACTCTCTCCCGGGAAGCCAGTGATGAATGTGGTCCGCAAGACGAGGTCATCGATCCGTTCGCGGAGTTTAAACACAATCTCACGGATGCTATCGGGGGTGACTCTACGAGCCATGCGTTTCAGCATTTCCGCGTTGAAATGCTGAAGCGGCATATCGATGTAGGGCACGATGGAGTCCGTTTCGGCGATGACCTCGATCAGTCGGTCGTCGATATACATCGGATAGAAGTACATCAGGCGGATCCAGTCCAGCCCCTGGACCTCACGGAGTTCTTCCAGCAGCTCGCTCAGCCGACTCTCGCCATAGATGTCGCGACCATAGTAGGTGGTATCTTGAGCTACGATGATCAATTCCCGAGCCCCCGAGTCGGCGAGTTCACGTGCTTCTTCCAAGATGGACTCAAACGGCTTGCTGGCGTGTTTACCTCGCATCTTGGGAATGGCGCAGAACGTACACAGACGATCGCAACCTTCCGAAATTTTCAAATAGGCAAAGTGTTGAGGGGTGATGCGTAGACGCTGGGTGTCCTGCAAAGCTCGAATGGGGGCCGGGCGAAATACTGTTCGCTGCTCATCCAGGCCGTCCATCAATTGCCGCGCCATCTCAGTCACATCATCGCGACCGAAGACTCCGACCAGCGAATCGATCTGCGGGCGGACTCGCAGTAATTCCTCACGCTCCCGCTCGGCCAGGCATCCGGAAACGATGACACCCCGAATTTGTCCGCGTGCCTTTAACTCGAGCATCTGATCGATGGCTTCCATCGATTCTTTGCGAGCGTTGTCGATGAAGCCGCAGGTATTGATAACAACGAAATCGGATCGCTCAGGTTCCTCCACCAGACGAAACCCACCGTCTCGGAGCAAACCGAGCATGCGTTCGCTGTCGACCAGATTTTTGGGGCAGCCTAGACTGATGAAGGCATAATTTCCAAGGCACTCTCCCGAGGGTTCTAGCTGAGGGAGTTCCGCTGAGGGAGACGATTCGACAATAGGGAGACTAACAGCGCGCATGGACCTTAATCAGTAAAAAGTGGCGAGACACCAGGGCGAATTATACCGCGATCACTTTTTCGTGCAGGCCTAAATCGGTGGCCCGGACACTTGGCATTGCAAATGGATGCCAGCGACCAGGCAAAGTCGGCAAATCGAGACTTTCGCCGACCAGAACTTGCTCGGAAAGCAGTACGCGTGCTGCCAGATGCGAACGATTGCGACTTGGGGAAAACGCCTACATGCGGCGGGCCAGGTAGGAGCAATACTCAGCAGCTTCCACGGCGTTGATTGATCTGCCGACTGGCCGTCAGCAGTGCCTGGCGTTCGCCCTCGGTCAAGGAATCCGGCCCCTCACGGTGCAACTTCCTCAAGATTTCGTCGATATCCATGTCGACCTTTACCTCTCCGGCAAGAAGTTCACTCTGAACTTCCCCTTCTTCTGCTTCCTCAAACGACTCGGCTTCCGAGACGGACTGAAAACCGTGCGAGGCCGACGGGTCTTCATGGAACTCAAGAGGAAAGCCGGTGTCCTGCGAGGCGATGAGATCCAGTCCCTCCAGGTCTTGTTCTGAAGTGGTGTCCAATTCGAATTCGAGGTGCGACTGCAGGGCCGCGGCGCCTCGCCGCACTCGCGAGTGCGTCCTGGATGTCGTGTATTGCTCCTCCAGGTCCGCAGCCCGGGAATATTCCCATTGGCTGGCAACAAAGGCGTAGGCTGCGGCGGCTAGGGCGGCATACCAGCCGGCAACTTCCAAATCGAACCACAGCCCAAACACGATAAAGGCCGATCCCACTCCGAACAAAGTGGCCGCCAGATGCGAATCGAAACTCCCCAAACTACGAAAAACCTGAGGGTTTTGCGTGGATTGATTGCGCCAGCAAAAGAAGCACAGAACCAAGGCGCGACTGTCAAAAGGCACCGTCGGCAAAGCGTTGATAGCCATCAGAAACAGATTCACCCAAAAAATCTGGGTCGCCCACGCGTCACTGCCCCACCCGCCTCGGAAGTCCAACAATTCCCACATGCTGATTTGCTCTTGGGGGGGCTGTGCAAGCGTCGCATGAACCACCAAGCCGATGGACATCAGGCCCAACGATGCCAGCTGCCCCGACACGCCATAGGCCAGCATGGCTTTTCTTGGCAAGTATTCGTAGTCCGTTTCCATATTCCCGGAGGGGCACAGCGTCGTCGCCAAGTCATGCGAATACTCGCCAATGGCCAACTGCTGCGTAGCGACCCGCACAAGCAAACTGACAAACCAGATGAGGGGTAATGTCAGGGCAGCACTGCGAATTTCCACCAGGTCGGGGACCAGAGAGCTCACTGCCAATACTGCAATGGACAGCGTGAGCATGGTCAGAATCAGCGAATAATGGAGTTCCGAGCGCTTTCCGTAGGCCGAAGCAAAACGCCCTGTCCGGAATCCATAACGCGGCATCCCGCCCCGCGAAGTCCTGCTGCGTATGAGCACTTCGCCACGTCGTGAGCCGTTATTGAGCAATCTGTTAATCCAATCGAACACTTGCCGACTCAACCCTCCGCAATATCAGCCTGGAAACGTGAATCCTTGACGCCTGCAGATCAAGGCAATCTGACCATCTTGTTCACTTCCTTCTTTACAAGCAACCATTTTGTTGCAGGTATCCCCCCGATTGGGCAGGGCCGGCTGCCTTTCCGCATTCGGATTATCAGCATGATATGGACAGCGCGGTCGCAAATCGCCTAACGTTCGCCATCCTGAGTTCATGGAGAACTAGAGGAAGCCGAGCGTCCCGTTTCAGCTTGCTGCTGGGTTGCCGCTAACGGTCGCGAAAGTTCGCGACTCACCGCCACCCGTCACAGCGACATCTTAGGCTTTGGCAGGAATGAAATGGGCTCACGCACTGCTACGAAAACCAATGCTTTCACCAGCTAATGAATTAATACGCATGAAACCTGTTCTCAGTGCGGACGTTTTTTTTTCGGTGGGTGAACCTAGCGGGGATTTGCACGCAGCCAACCTCGTTTCCAGCCTTCAGAGTCAGAGTCCAGGTCTGACAGTTCGCGGCTTTGGTGGTTCGCGGATGAAGTCTGCCGGTTGCCAGATCGATTTTGAGTTGACCGAGCTCGCGGTGATCGGGTTGGTGGAAGTCTTGCCCAAGCTACGGCAGTTTTTTCGCGTGGCTGATATGGCAAGCGAGATTTTTGCTAAGGCGCCTCCGCGGGCAGTCGTACTGGTCGATTTTCCTGGATTCAACTGGCACATTGCCAAACGGGCCAAACAGCACGGCATTCCGGTGTTTTATTATTTGCCGCCACAGTTGTGGGCTTGGGCGAGCTGGCGTATCGAGAAAATGAAGCGTCACGTCGACCATGTGCTCTGCAACTTGCCGTTTGAAAAACAGTGGTATGAGAGTCGCGGGATGAAGGTGGACTTTGTGGGGCATCCCTTCTTTGATGCCGTCGAGAGTCAACCGCTGGACACTGACTTCATAGCGCAGTGGGGTGAGCATGACGGTTTGCAAGTCGCTGTATTGCCGGGCTCCCGGCATCGCGAGGTGCAAAATATCTGGCCCATGCAGCTGGCAGCAATTCGCGAGCTGAGTCGGCGACATCCCAAAACGCGATTCTTGGTTGCCTGCCTGAAAGCCGAACACGTTCAGTCTTGCCGCAAGTGTTTGACCGAAGCGGATCGCAAACTGGATCTGCATTTCGTTACCGACAAGACCAGCGAGGTCATTGAGATCGCCGATTGTTCGCTGATGAAATCCGGATCGGTCAGCCTGGAGATGATGGCCCGCGGCACACCCTCCGTGGTCGTTTATCACGTCAGTCGCAGTTTCGATTTCGCCAGAAAGAGACTGTCTAATGTGACTAGCATGACGCTTCCTAATTTGATCGCCGGAAGAACGATCATGCCGGAGTTTCTCGCGGTTGGAAAGGCAACTGCCGAGACGATTGAACGCTCGATCGCCGCCGTCGATCGTCTGCTCGGCGATCGCGATGAGAGGCTGCGTCAAAGAATGGAGCTGCGGCAGCTGAGACAGTCTTGCGGACGTGCCGGGGCCAGTCGCCGCGCGGCGCGATTGATTCTCAGCCAGCTCAATACCAGCGAAGCGCTTCCATCGCGTAAGGCTGCCGCTTAAGACCAAGTGGCACAGGGACTGTTTCTGTCCAGTCGCCATGCTGGACCATCGGCCAAAATCGGTCCGTCTATTCGCGAAAAAACGCAATATGGTACGCAGGCTGCATCCTGTGCTGAATGTCCCGGGACTCCTGTGCACCATCGCCCGAACGCCGTGATTGCGTGCGAAATCGAGTCTTGTGGGGCAATTTGGCACACATGATTAGCGAGGTGGATTGTCATGACCCATTCAAAGAGTTCTTTCCTAGCAGCAGTGTTGTTCCTGGCCTTGCTAAGTAGTGGCTTTCTGATCGCCCAGGAATCGGCAACCCAAGAGGCCGCAACCGAAGAAACGGCAACCGAAGAAACATCGGTTGTGTCAGCGGATGATGAATCGCAGATGTCGGAGAAGGAGCTCAATCTGCTCTACAGGCGTGCCAATCTTCGTATCGCCGAGCTCGAACTGGAGCGGGCACTGGAAATGAACGAGCAACGCCCTGTAGTTCCCAGGCTCACGGTCGAGCGACTCAAATCGAACCTGTTGCTGGCCAAGGAACAGTATCGGCTGGCCCAGTCCGATACCGCTGAGGCCAGTCAATATGGTCGTCTGCGACATGCCATGGAACGCGTTCGCTTGGCTAAGGTAGATTTAGAGGCGGCCGAGGAATTGAAAGAACGGAAAGCGATTAGCGACTGGGAGTACCGCCGCATCGGCTTGAAGCATGAGCTGGCTGAGTTGAATCTAGCTCTGCTCAGACACCCGCGCGGTTACATGACGGTACTGGACCATCTGCAGAGTCAGGTCGATCAATTGGCGGACGAATACCTGGCCCTGGAGCAGCGTTTGGCAAAGCTGGAAGGAAGCTTGCTCAGCCGCTAGCAAGTGCTATCTGGGATGCCGAAAAGATTCCAACACGCCACGGTCTGAAATACCCAGTGGCGGTTGGAGATTAGTGGCACTGCCCGATTCAGGCCAAGCCGCAATGTTTGATGATGCTGATTGCGTCGGCTTGGTATCCCACGTAAAAGGGTCCGAACTCCGCGTACTTGGCGCTGGCTTCGTCAAATCGCATCTTGTACACGATGTCCTTTAAATAGTCCGGGCAGCGGGCCCAAAGTGTAACGCCCCATTCCCAGTCATCCATGCCAACGGAAACGGTGACGACTTGGGTAACGCGTCCGGCGAAGGCCATGCCGCTCTGCGCGTGCTCGGCCATCATGGCGTTGCGTTGGGAGAACGGGGTGGTGAACCAGTTGGCTCCCACGACGCGGCTCTTGTTCATCGGATAGAAGCACATCGCCGGCCAGTTGGGTAGTTCGGGCGTCAGACGCTGCGCGTTCATCATCGGCAGCCGTTTCTCATAGGCGGCAACCTTGGCCGCAAAGGCGGGTGATGATGGATCCTCTCCACCCGCTTTCAAGCGCTCGGCATATTGCTCCGGCGAGGGTACGTATTCGGAAATTTCGGTCAGTGAGACGAACGAATAGGTGGGTTCCAGGGCTGGACCCAGCTCACTTTGTAGCAGCCGCTGATGAATGCCATCGATCTTGAGCGGATCGGGATCCAACATCAGAATGGCGAAATCGGCCTTGTGTCCGCTGATGAGGAAGCTCTGAAGTCGAGTTGTGGCCGTCGCGGCTTGCGGATCGAGTGCCTGCTCGAACTGCTCCAGCCCCAGCGTTTTTTGCTCGGCTGTCAATTCTCGCAATTGGCGGCGGTCGATCCGGTAGAAGATGTGGGTGCAGTGCCAACCGTTGGCCGGTACCAGGGAGGGTTCGGGTAAGTCGCTGGGGCGTGCGTGCGTGTTCATTCCGTTAGCTTTCCGTTATTTTCAGCCAACAGACAGTTCCATTGGCAATTGCCTGATTATGGATTGGAAGCAACCGGCGATCGGCTTTCGCAAATCGGATGCCGCAGTTGGGATCCCGCAGTTGGGATCCCGCAGTTGGGATCCCGCAGACCGGCTCCCACAGATTGGATGCAGTACTAGGGCTCCCGTCTATGTTGGCTTGCAACATGCGTTATCGGTTGATCCTGTCTACAGTGTCCCATTTCTTGAGCGATTGAACACCTCATCTTTACTTTCCAGCTGAATCTTTGGCGGACCCAAGCATTCCCAACTGGCCTTCTCGTCGATCTTAGAAGGGCAAGCTACAATCGAGCGGCGTTGCTGGCTTGGCCATGTTATTCAGCATGTGCCTGGCGGCTTGTGGCAATCATCTTGGCGATACCAGGCTCGCCGAAACGCCCATGCGAGCCGTCAAGCGTAGTTCTTTGGAAGCCTACTCGGACCTATGTCAGAGCATCACGAATCGCGATTAGCGAAGCTGGAAAAGATTCAAGATATGGGGGTGGACCCCTGGGGAGCGCACTTTCCGAATCGGCAGTGGAATTCCGAAGTGCGATCGCTGGCCCATCAGGTCAAGTATCAGCTGCAGGACGGATCGGTCAAAGAGCTGCCGGATTTTGACGATCCGCAGAATCCAGTCGACTATCGTCAATGGAAAAATGACGCCGGCAGTGGCGAAGAAATCGGACCCCAAGTGCGTGTGGCCGGGCGAATAATCCTGCTCCGCGGGCAGGGCAAAATCAAATTCATCACCCTCCGCGACTGGACCGGTGATATTCAGATCATGATCGGCAAAGCGCAAGTTGGCGATCGAGATTTTGAAATGACCAAGCATTTTGACTTGGGGGATTGGATTGCTGTGGAGGGCCGCCTGGGCAGAACAAACACGGCCGAATTGACGGTCTTCGCGGCCAAATTGCATTTCATGTGCAAGACGCTGGAGCCGCCGCCCGAGAAGCATGCGGGGCTGCAAGACTCGGAACTGAAGCAGCGTCAGCGTTACCTCGATCTGACCTATAACGAAGGTGTGATGGACACCTTTCTCAAACGAACTCAAATTGTTCAGTCCATTCGGAACACGTTAGCACAGCGTCAGTATTGCGAAATCGAGGGCCCCACGCTGCACACCATAGCCGGGGGTGCCGCGGCCCGTCCTTTTACCACCTATCACAATGCGCTGGACATGCCGCTGTTCATGCGGATCGCGCTCGAGTTGCATCTCAAGCGTTTGATGGTGGGTGGCATGGAGCGTGTCTACGAGTTGGGCAGGGTCTATCGCAACGAAGGGCTTAGTCCGCGACACAACCCAGAATTCACCATGCTGGAGGCCTATCAGGCTTTCGGCAACTATGAGGTGATGATGGAGCTGACCGAACAAATCATTTTGGATGCACTCAAGGCCACTGGCCAGGGATTCCAGGTCGAATGGAACGGTCAGGCCATCGACTTTTCTCCGCCCTTTGCCCGTAAGACATACGACGAACTGTTCCACGAGGCGACGGGGCTCGAGCCCGGGAATACGCAGGCTATCGCCGAATACGCCAAAAAGATCGGCCTGGATCCGTTGGGCAAGCACCCTGACGTGGTGAAGAGCGAAGTCTTCGAGGAAAAAGTGGAAGACAGTCTGATGGGGCCGCTGTTCGTTATTGATTACCCAGCCAGTATCTGCCCGTTGACGAAACGCAAGGCGTCGAATCCCCAAGTTGCCGAGAGGTTTGAGTTGTTCATTCAGGGCATGGAGATCGCCAATGCCTATACCGAACTCAACGATCCGCTGCTGCAGGAGGAGTTGTTCCGCACCCAACTGGAAGGACAGGCGGACGAGGATTCCATGGCAAAGATGGATGAGGACTTCGTGCTGGCCTTGCGGAACGGTATGCCGCCTGCCGGCGGGCTGGGGATTGGCATCGACCGTCTGGTGATGCTGCTAACCAATTCGCGGAGTATCCGTGATGTGATCCTGTTCCCTGTTTTGCGTCCTCAGTCGCAGCAGAATCCGAGTAAGGATGACGCGGCGTTGACGCAGGCGGAGGTTGCGGAGCAATAGCTTCGCATTCGCGATTGTATTTCCAGGCGGCCAACCGCTGCCCACAGAATTCGGGTGAGTTCCAAATGTCGAGTATCAACCCCCGTGTTGGCGTGATCATGGGCAGTCGCTCGGACTGGGACACCATGGTCGAGGCCACAAAGATTCTGGAACTGCTGGAAGTTTCCTATGAAAGCCAGGTCGTCTCTGCCCATCGCACACCAAAGTGGATGATGGAGTACGCCGAGACGGCCGAAGCTCGAGGCCTGCAATGCATTATTGCCGGCGCGGGGGGCGCGGCGCACCTGCCGGGAATGGTGGCTTCCTGCACGCTGCTGCCTGTTCTGGGAGTGCCCGTGCAAAGTCGGGCCCTGCAGGGATTGGACTCGCTGCTATCGATCGTGCAGATGCCGGGCGGTATCCCGGTTGCAACCTTGGCAATAGGTACCGCGGGAGCAAAGAACGCTGGGCTATTGGCGGCCCGCATCTTGGCCACGCACGATGAGGGCTTGCGCGAGCGGCTTCGCCAGTGGGTGAAAGAACAAACACAGACCGTGCTGGACAAACGGGACCTGTGATCCGGGTGAGTGTGCCCTAGGTGCGCCCACAATCGATCAGTCAAACGAGTCACGTATTCTGGAGTTGGGCGAGTGAGCCATTCCGTTGTATTGCCGGGTCAGTGGATTGGCATGTTGGGCGGCGGGCAATTGGGGAGAATGTTCACACATGCCGCGCAGCGCATGGGCTATCGCGTGGCGGTTTATGAAGCGGAATCCGATTGCCCAGCGGGCCAAGCTGCCGACCGTCACTTTCATCCGGATGCTAATGAATCCGTGGAGCCTTTGGTGGAAGAGTTTGCCAGGCTGTGCGATGTGGTAACTCTGGAATTTGAGAACATCGACCCCGCCTTGGTGCGGCAACTGGAAAGCTGGACGAAGACGAGCCCCGGAGCCGAGTTCTTGTCCATCTGCCAAGATCGCATTCGAGAGAAGACGGCGGTCCGGGACGCGGGCTTTCCAACCACACCCTTCATGGCCGTTGGCTCTCCTGAGGCGGTCCAAGCCGCCGGCGACGAACTGGGCTGGCCGCTTGTCTTGAAGACTGCGACCAGTGGCTACGACGGCAAAGGGCAAACGATTGTTAAGTCCCCGGCTGAGATTGACGAAGCCTGGAAGCTGCTGGGTACCGATCATGTGATCGCCGAGCAATGGATCGCGTTCGAAGCTGAAGTGTCGATGATTACCGCACGTAATGAACGTGGTGAGATTGCGTCTTATCCACTGTTTGAAAACACGCACGCCAATCACATCCTGGACATCACCCGCTGTCCGGTTAGCGAGGAGTTGAGTGGTTGCGAACTGCAGGCGGCTGAAATCTGCCATGGTCTGGCGAAGCAGTTCTCGGTGGTTGGCTTGTTCTGTGTCGAGTTCTTTGTGTCGAAGCAGGGCGAGTTGATGGTGAATGAAATCGCACCCAGGCCCCACAATTCCGGGCACTTGACTATCGAGGCCTTCAACTGCAGTCAGTTTGAGCAACAGTTGCGAGCCATATGCAATTTGCCCTTGGCTCAGACGCAGCAGCTTAAGCCAGCAGCCATGGCCAATCTGTTGGGAGATATTTGGTTTCCGGAAGCCGCCAGCCAGTCATCTTCGCCTTCAGAATTGTCAGACTCGGGTGAACCCAACTGGGCGGCGGCCATGCGTTACCCCTGGTCTTACTTGCATTTGTATGGCAAGGCGGAGCCGCGATTGGGCAGAAAGATGGGGCATCTTACGGTGTTGGATTCTTCTTCGCTGAATGCCTCGCAAAGGGCAGCTCAAATTCGCCAAGCGCTCCGCCAGTAGCCTCGTGCTTTTTGCCCCACCCGCGTTTTTAAAGTTGCGCGAATTCCAAGCTGCTCTCACGCTTGTTATGCATCCACGGCGTGGCTCGAGTATCGTCATTTCGTGAGCATCACAGTTTAATTGTTATTAAATTAACACATTCTGATTGACTGGTCGCACTTAAGTGTTATAAAAGCAACACTTTGGCTAGTCCGGATTATTCACTTAGACCGTCAACAAGGTCGCAAGCGGGCCGCGGACACGGAGTTTCGAAGGTATTGGGCTCAACACGGCTTGCCATCGCAAATGTACTAACGTTTGCCACCGAAGTTACGGCGCCCATGAGACTTAAGCTCTTAACCTCAAGCACCGGTGAATAATCCGGGGGTCAGTCCGCCTGTTTTGGGAGTAGTCCGTGCACGACTCATCGCGACGCGAACGTCAGATACTCGAAATCATCTATCGGCGGGGAGAGGCGACGGCCAATGAGATCGTCCAGGACTTGCCGGAACGGTTGGCCAATGCCACCGTCCGCACACTCTTGCGAAACATGGAAGATAAAGGGACGGTCAAGCATCGCAAGGAAGGCAAGCGTTTTGTGTATTCGCCCTGTGTTCCCCGCAAGTCCGCCGCAGCCAAGGCATTGCAGAAGGTCGTCGACGTTTTCTTTGGAGGCTCCGTGGAGGATGCGGTTATCGCCCACTTGTCCGATCCCAGAACGAAGCTGAGTCCGGAGCAGGCGCGACGCTTGCGCAGGTTGATCGCTGAGAAGCGTGAGGAGAGTTAGGCATGTTTACATCGCTCCAGTCGACTTGGGGACAGCTTGCCATGTGGTTGGCGGAATATTCGCTGCAAGCAGGGCTGGTAATCATTTGCGTTCAATTGCTGCTGCTGGTCTGCCTGGCCTGGACGGCCTCTCGGTTTCCACGTCTTGACAGTGCTACGGTCTGCCGTCTGTGGCTAGTTGCCATTTGCCTGATGCTGACACTCGCGCCGCTGCGTCTGATTTTTGGTGGCTGGGACATCTCCGTGCGCCGGTCGTCGAGCGGAACTGCGCCAGCGGCGGTCGCAGATAGGAGCCGACGTGTCGCAAGCGAGCTTGTTTTTAATCGTACCGAAGCTGCGCTAGGAGCTGTAGAAAGTCAGTTTGCTTGGCCGCCGGCAACGGTGCTCGCGGATGATGGATCCGACGAGTTTCCGTCGCAGCGAGAAGTGGGTGCGTCGGGCACGGCGTCAAACCCTGCGGGCAATACCACCGACGTTCGGACTCGTTGGGCCGCCGGCGACCAAAAGCAATCGGATCTTCGGTCGGCCAGGCACGAGGCTTTATCATCTACGAGCAGTTACTCCGCACGACTGCCATTCATCAGTGCGATGAATGGAGGGAACTGGCTAGCTATGGCCCTGGTAGGGATCTATCTGCTGGCCGTCTTTGCTATGGCCTTACGATTGATCCTGGCGACGGCATATCTGAGACGAGTGACAAGCAATGCAAAACAACTCGATGATGGCAATCGGCAGCTTGCCAGCCAAGCCGCGAAGCAACTCGGTTTAGCGCAATTGCCGACCATTGGAATTTCCGGAGATATCACGATGCCGCTGACGTGGGGTGTGTCGCGGCCCGTAATTCTCTTGCCGATTGAGTTCCAGAAATTGGAGCCGTCGGAGAGGCTGGCCGTCTTGTTGCACGAACTGGCCCATGTCGCCCGTCGGGACTTGTGGGGTGAAGGTTGCTGCCGATGCTTGCAAGTGATGTATTGGTTTCATCCGGCCGCGTGGTTGGCCGCTCGCCAATTGCGGATGGTGCGGGAGATGGCCACCGATGAGTTGGTCGTCAGGTCGGGAGTGAACTCCGTCCAATATGCCGAAGGGCTGATCTCGGTATTGGAGAAGCTGAGCGGTTGCGAGCCAAGCAAGCTCCGTGGAGCGCCCGCAGTCTGCATGTCCGCCGAATCGGATTTCGAATCGCGGATTCGCAGCATCCTGACTTGCAAACTTGGAGCGAAATCAAGCCGGCAATTCGGGCTTGTCGTCGCCGTAGTGTTGACGCTCGTGGCTGGTGCATCGTCCATCCAGTTCCGGGTTCGGGCCCAGGATGCATCGACAGCGACCAACAGTGGCGCATTGGCACAAGTTTCATCGCCTCAAAACAACTCAGCGCAACCCGCGATTGGCGATGACGGCTTGATCCGTGTGTCCGCTTCGTCGCTTGAGAGTCAGACGTCGTTGGTGGACTGTATTTTGGGCTGTCCGGTCTTTCCTGTCGACGGCGATGAGCACGGACCGATCTTCACTGTGTCCGGCAAGGTAACTTCACCGGATGGGCAGCCAGCTGCGGGCGCGGTGGTGCTGCTCCGCGAATCACCGCAAGCACGCGTGAGTGCTGAGAGTCGCATGGTGGAGACTGAGGACCGCCATTTGGCTGCGGTGCCGGATGTGTTTGCGAAAACGATCGCGGATGCGCAAGGCCAGTACCGCTTTGAGAATATCAAGTCGCCAGCCATTCCAAAACTCCGAGCAGATTCGTGGCAATGGAGCGTCGTGGCAGCGACCCAGGGTGGTTCCGTTGGATTCGTCGAATTGGATCCTGTGGTCAAGCCCACCAAGAACATTACCGGCGCCGACATCTCCTTGCTTTCAACCAGCAGTATCTCTGGAGTGGTCGTCTCCGAGGCGGGCGAGACCGTCGAGGATGCCGTGGTTTCGCTTTCCACACTCGGCGAAGCGCGGTCACAACGTTGGTTGTCGGCAAGAGATTTTGTCGCATGGATGAGCGCACTGACGCCGCGGACACGCACGCAAGCCGATGGAACATTTCGGATTTTCGGCGTACCGCCTGGGATGGTGGCCAGTGTCCAAGCTCAACATTCAGACTACGTCGGCGGTGGAGCGTCGATTGTGACGAGTGACGACATGCCAGTCGGAAAGCACCCCGACCCGGGGCTAGCACAGTTTGAGCAGTTTAATACCGTACGCAGTCCGGCAACGATCACCATGGAGCGAGGAAGCTTCATCAGCGGCACGATCACTTGTGAAGGAACTCCCGTCGAGGGTGCAAAGTTCTCACTGGGTTCTTCGACGAATGCCGCGGAAACGGACAGTCAAGGCCGCTTCCGTTTGCGGTGCTCCGCGATGCAACTCGAATTGAGCGGCTCGCGCGGCGCGGGTGAGATCAGGTGTTGGGTGCGGGGGCCCGAGGAATCCGATCTGCTGTATCGCTACGCGATGGTATCGAAGGATGAAATTGAACAAGGCGAGCCATTAGCGATCGAGTTGCAGCGTGGGGTCAGGCTCCAAGGTTCCGTGACCTGCGAAGGCCAACCGGTGGAAGGGATCTTCGTTTCGGCGGTACGAGTCGCGGGGGAAGACGCGTTGATAAGCCGAAGCTCCGATTCCAAGCCCGATGGCAGCTTTGAGTTGGTACTCCCGCCCACCACGACCACCATCTTTTTGAGTACTACGCTGCCTGGTTTCAAACTTCCTGACTACCGGGAGGCCCGCAACGCTCTCGATGGCAATGTTCCGCAGGAATGGCCGCAGCGCGAACTGAAGCTCGATCCTTCGCAGCTTGGTACGATCGTGCAACTGCAACCCTTTGAAATTGAGTCGACGGGATCCCTGCAAGTTCTGGTAACCATGCCTGACGGAACTCCGGCAGACGGTGCGACCGTTGTAGTTAGAGATACACGCAATCGCCAGCCTGCAGATAGGTTTCCGCCTACGACGGAAGAGGTATCCGCCTTTGTCGATACCAACCCGCAGGGGCGGGGAAATATCCCACTGAAGGGTATTCCTTCCGCTGAAGCAGTGCTCACAGCATGGCTGCGAACGCAGGAGCAGGCTTTCTTCGGTCGCATAGGCTTGACGGAGAAAGCAGATGGAATGCACGTCGTGCGGCTATCGCCGGCCTGGATGGTCCGTGGTCGAGTGACCTTGAATGGAGAACCGGTAGGCGGAGCCCGCATCCGGATCGGCCAAGTTCAACAGTTGGAAGGCAATCGGAGCGCCTTTACGACATCGAATCACGTCTTCACCGAAACCAAGGAAGATGGGAGATATCAGGCCGCGGTCGAGCCGGGTCATCGCTACAGCATTTGGATTGAGTCGCTACCAGGTAACAACACCTCAATTAACAATGGCAAGACAGGCTTTCCTCCTGTCGATGATTCCGGCGTGATCGAAGTCGACGATTTCGAGTTGCAAACGGGCGAAGGTGAAATCGCAGGACGTGTGGTGGGCAGTGACGGCAAGCCCATGGAAGGCGTGCAGGTAGGGATAGACTCGCGGGTCGACGTACGACCGGGACTGTGGCTGGGGCATAGTGAAAAGAGCCAGTCCAGGACCGATGCCAATGGCCGTTTCCATCTGCGTGGGATTCCCGCAGGAACGTATGACCTGACCGCATACGGACCTCAGAACCCGCAGGGCAAACGAAATTACGCGCGGGTCGAAGCCAGCACCGGAAACCTCTTAGTACGGATTCCGATGCAATCCAACACTCCACCCGCCCTGCCCACGCTGCCAGTGCGAGCAGTGAGCGATTTTTGATGCGCTACTTACCCAACGCATCGTACAAGCTGAAGCCCCAACTGGACATCGCCACATTCGATTAGCCGTATGGGCGTTAGCCCCGGTTTTCGAAGGGTTTAGGCACCACTTAGCCAGAAATCGTGTTATCACGGTTGACCAAGGAATTGCCAGGCGCTTTATCGAAAGTGGCGCTTTCCAGCTAACCTACACAAATAAAACGGAGATAGGCGTGACCAAGCTGATTGTGCTGCTGATTGCTGTGGTCCTGAATCAAAATGCCACTCTCCGAGGAGTGGTACTCGACTCCGATGACCGTCCTGTTGAGAACGCGCGGGTGGTGATTGCCAACGTGAAACCTCAACAGGAACTGGCGACACGTGGACCTCGCGACTATCCAGAGTGCGGACGCCATGTACTCACGGGTTCCGATGGAAGTTTCTCGTTGGATGGAGTCGCCGCTAATCGGGCCTATCAATTGGCCGTGGCCGCGGAGGGATTTGACGGTGAGCTGCTAAAGGACTTCGTTGCTCCTTCGGACAAGGTTGTTGCATTACGTTTGACGAAGCTGTCGGCAAAACCCGAACAAAGACTCCGCGGGCAAGTCTTGAATACGGAAGGCAGGCCCGTGGCTGGGGCCGTAGTCACAGCTAGGGAAGTGCATCAGGCGGGTCGCATGACGGGTCGGGCGGCAGGTCTGGTTTGTCCGCTTACCGTGACCGACCAGGACGGCCGATTCGAGCTGCAAGCGGATCGCAGTGTGACCGCAGTCACGCTCCGCATTCAGGGAGTCGAGGCGGCGGTGCAAGATGTGGAATGGTCGGCCCTAGAAGGCAACGATCTATTGGTGAAGCTCGAACGAGGTGCCAGCATTCGCGGTCGGTTGATCCATGAAGGTCGGCCGCAGCCAGGGCTGAGAATCGAATTGGTTCAGGAAGATCGGACGCTCGGCAACGTAGTGACTCCGATCGAATTACACACCGACGCGGAAGGTGTTTTTCAGTTCGATCATATTCCCGCCGATCTTCAATACGCAATTTACAGCGCGATTCACCCAGGGGCCCCATGTGCTCTGCCCGTCCACTTGGTGGATGCCCCGGGAAACGGTAAACGCGCCGAACTGGGAGATGTGACTGCGGAAACGCCGAGCACCTTGACGATCAAGCTGATCAATGGTGACGAAGCACGCTTCCCGGAGAATTCCATTCTGTTTGTTGGTCGCGACAAGGCTTGGCAGGCTGTTCGGATGACATTGAATGCTGACCCGGAACAAGTGTTCGAAATATCGGATGTGGGACGAGAGCAGTTTCAAGTATTCCTGCGTGTGCCCGGCTTCAAGGTACTCCGCACCGTTCCACAGCAGTCTGCTGACATCAATCGCCGGTATCCCGTTCTGGTCGACGGCGATACGCAGATCACGTTGGTCTTGACACGCGAGAATTGAGCCCTAGCCAGACCGCCGACAAACATAGGTCCGCGCTGATGGCCGCGGAGGCGGAAGTTTGTCGGCATCTAGGCCTCAATCAAGCGAGCGCCTGATTTAGAAAAAAGAGAAAAACTCGAAAACCCTCGGCGTTTTATGGGTGTATTGGAGGTTACCAAGACTTCAATCTACCGACTCAACGGAGGGTTTCGAGTGAACGCCAAATTACG
>JANSWS010000367.1 GCA_024743355.1 bacterium | reverse complement strand
TGGGCATAGGTCCCGATTCACCAACCATCCTGGGAGTCAGTGCTAGTGCCAGCCTGAATCTGTTTGCAGGCGCCGGTGGCGACATGGTCACAATTGGCGACACGACGAATGGCCTGAGCAAGATCTTAGGAACGCTTAACGTCGACGGTGGACTCAATGTGGATCATATCCAATTGCATGAGGTGTCGGATGGCGTCTGCACGATCGGTACACTTACTCAGCGGAACGTGCTGGGGCTGGGCATGGGAATTGGGTCCAAGGGCATTCGATACGATGCGTTTGAATCCATCGACCTCGACTTAGGCGCTATCAACGCCGGCGAATACATCTTGTCCATTCAAAGCGTTGATATCCCGACCATGGTCCAGTTGGGCGACGGAGATGACGAAGTGGTGGTGGGGGACGCACTCTTCCGTATCGCCGCCGACTTGACGATCGACGGTGGCGGGCAGCAAACGACGGGCGACAAGTTCACCCTATCATCCTCGCTGAGCACGGTGATGGATATCCGTGACACAGCCATCACCGCTAGCGATATGCCAGGCATTATTTCAACCTCAGGTTTCGAAGCCCAGGAAGTCAACCTGAGCAACACGCCAGATACCGTCAACGTTCATGGCACCGCGGCTCCATTGACTTTGAATCTGCAGGACGGCGCAGACTTGGCCACCATCGCCAATGCTTCGCATGCCACGACTGTCAACATGGGTGGCGACAAGGACAACGACCTAACGATTGTCCAACGTTCGTCTGCGGCCGTCGATGTGTTTGGTAGCAGTTTGGGCGTTGACAGCCTATTGATCGACTTGAGCAATGAAGTGAATCCGTCGGACATTTTGGTTGCCGATGGCGGCGTCGCAGAATCGGCAGTGATAACCGGTGCTACTGTGGGCACGATTACGGGTCTGGGTCTGGCTGATTTGGAACTGCAGCTTGGACAGGGCAATGACAGACTGGAAGTCGATACCCTGGGCAATCTGACATCGATGACAGTCCGAGTTGACGGCGGGCTTGGCCAGGATTCCTTCACGACCACCAGTCTGGGAAGCACTACTGTCATTGGCGGCGGCAAGGACAAGGATTCGGTAAACGTACCGGTGCCGGGACTGCCGACCTCGAATCAGTTCAACAACCTGCGACTGGACATCGAAGAGCTTGTTATTGACAACCGAACCAACAGTTCCCCCGTCGCCTGGACGCTGACAGATTTATCCTTGCTCGCCGATGATTTCACCGGAGGCGTGGCAGCCGGCAGTCCCGTCCAGGTATTGCGCACGGATGGTGTGGCCCGAACACGGATTCTAGGCGGAACGGCTCAAGATTCGCTCGACGTAATCACCACGACCGTCACGGAAACCTTTGGCCAAATCGATCTCGATTCCGGAGACAGCGGCGGCTACGACGAAGTCCAATTGGATTTCGGCGGGGAAGTCTTTGTACCTGACATCTCATCCACGCTGCGACGATCGCAGGTCAACATGGATTTCGACGGTCTCGCGGGACGTGGAAGAGTTCTTGACATGGGCGGCGGGCGTTTGGCCACGACGGGCGTTCTTTCCGGCAGCGATGCTACTGGCTTTCCCGCCATAGGCGCTAGTTCGGCCAGCGATACGCTCACGCTAAGCATGATAAGCGGGCAGCCATTCGAATTACTGGGACTTGATCTCGCTACCATCAATGGGTCAGCCACACGAGACATCCAGCTAACAGCATTACTTGTTAACGGCTCTACCCAGGTTCGCACCATTACGCTGAACGAAGGTGCGGGATTTCAACAGGTGCTAGTGCCGGACTTCGGAGGAGCCCTGCAAGCATTGTCTTGGTCCCTGCAAGCGGACGAGTGGATCCGTTCTATCGAGTTTGAAGAAAAGGCACTCATCGATTTCGCTGTAGAAGAGTCTTTTGATCCGCAGTGGTACATGGAAGATGGCTTGGTATTCACTACCGACGGAGAGTTTTTGTTGGATCAAGTCTTTGGCGGCTTAAACCGTGACGAACTGAGAATCGACGAGAGCTTTTCGACTCGCAGTGACATTGAAATCAGTAAGATCGGCGGCGGGACTTTTCGAATCAAGTCGGTGCGGATCAAGGATACGCTACGCGAGGTCGATCCGATCAACGTCGACATTTTCGGAGGAGGGGCCGCGAGGATCAGTTTCCCAGGCGACGGCAGCTATTACACGCGACAACCAAATAACCAGAATTCCAGTTCGAGCTTTTCGATTGTCACTCGGGCCAGTCAATACATCGATGAGATCGTTTTGCTGGAAGGCACGGATCCCAATCCGACGGAAGTGACGATTACGTTTGATTCGCTAATCGATGGTGACACAACCTACACCGAGGCAGGCTATACCATCAGCAATGAAGGTGATCCGATGGCTTTGGTCGATGGTGGTGTCGGGGACCAGAATACGAACACGATAACGGTTGCCAGGGAAGCCGGCATTCCATTTACCATCGAGTCGGTCGATTTGAATGTCGTTGGCAGTACTTCGCAGCCCTTCAACGAGTTCGTAGAATTTTCGGCGGTGTTAAACGCTGGGGGAAGTGTTAGCCAAAGAATCTCAGCAACTGCAGACAGCGGCTACGTAACCAACACACTTACCGGATTCGAGGATATCACCTCGCTCAGTTTTCGCTTGCAGGGAGAACTGCCACCTCGTCAGACGATCGACAACATGATTCTGGGAGGTGTCAGTCCACCGTCTGCGATGACTTTCGAGGACTACGTACTTGACGGCGGATACTACTCCGAAGACGGAATCGAGATATTCAGCGACGGCGTGTTGGCCGGACTGGACCTGGGAGGGACGGGTCTGGCTGCTGGCTCGCCCACCGACAGTCTGACACTTAGATCATTGGCGGATGCAGTACCGAGCATCGCCACCAGCGAAGACTTCCAGAGCACCGAACCGAGTTTCGAATTGGATCAGTCGGGCGCGGGCGTGCCGCCCGCACTGATGACCGTCGGTGGCTGGGACGACAATTTTGTCCGCTTGGTGAGTGCAACTTCGAATCAGTCGGCAGCGTATGTGTCCAACCAGGTTCTGCCAGCCTGGGACTCGCAGGCAGAGTTCTCCTTCGATTTTCGTTCGAATGCAGTGGACGGAGGCGAAGGCTGGGGCTGGGCCTTGCTCAATGCCAACAATTTCGGCACCAGCGGTGCGACGGGGTCAGGCTATGGTCCGGAACCTGGATTCGCTGGCTCTCTGGGCGTGGGCTTCGACACCAGCGACGATGGCTCTGAGGGAGCCAATTCCATTTCCATCCACTTTGATGGAAGCCTGATCACGTCCGTCCCCGTTACATCTACCGAAGTAGGCAACAACCCGTTTGAGAGCGGCAACGTTTTACGAGCGGTGGTGGCAATCCGCCCCGAGAGCGGCGGCGCGAAAGTCTCGGTGCAAGTCGTTGACTTGTCAACTGGCGAGTTGATGGAGCCGGCGGCGTTGCAGGACATTTCAATTCCCGGATTATTGCCCTACGCTGGCCGCGTTCAGATATCAGCCGCGACGCCCAGCAGTGGAGCGGCTTTGATCCAAGACATTGACAATGTTGCCTATCAGTTTTTTGATTCGGTTGCTTCACCGTCGGGCAACAACAACAGCTTCGATGATGCGACGGCACCCCGCACGGTTCTGGATGACTTTGAGAGCGGTCTACCTGAGTTGGACTTCGCGACGGAAACGTTGGGTGATGGTTCTGGCCCGTTGTTGGCAAGCGAATCGTCAAAATTCTTTCTGCGGATGACGACCGAAATCGCCAATGAGTCCAATGGCGTTGGATTTGATCAGTCCATCTTTGAAGACTCCAGCCGGCTGGAAGCGAGTTTTGATTTCCGAGCCACGGATGGAAATCTCCAGCGGGGCTTGGGAGGTGCCTTTGCGCTATTACCGGTAAGCATCTATGGGGCGACAGGAGCGCCTCCGGCATTGGACGCTGACGGTGGCTTGGCCGGCGCTTTTACGCTTGGAATCGATACAGCGGATGACGGTAGCGAGGTGAGCAACAATCACCTATCGGTTCAATACGACGGAAATACGATCGGCGAGGGATCATTCAGCCTTGCGGAGTTGGACTTGGTTGCTGGCGAATTCCATCGGTTCCATCTGACGCTCGAGCAAATGGCTGGCGGAGCACTGGTCACGGTAACAGTTACCGATGGCGTGGACGGCAGCGTTCATACTCCGCTCAGCGACCTGTTCGTTCCAGGACTCGTGCTGGAGCCAGTGCGTGCGGCATTCGGCTTTAGCAGCGATGGCAGCGGTAACGATGGCGATGTCTATGACATCGACAATGTAACACTCGTGGCTACACCCATTCGTGCTGACAGTGCCATGGCACTCTACTCGCTGGATGCAACAGCAACCTCCACCGGCTTGAAGGCCGTTGACTTCAACGTCACTTACCTTAACGGCCTGACAGAGACCATCACCAAGAATTTCGTCGTGACTCAACCGGGTTCCTATCAGACGCTTGAGTTCCCAGAACTGAATCGCTATCTGGATTCGATCAGCTTTTCATTGCCCTCCGAGATCCGCATCGACAATATCGTTGCTGTAAGTACGAGAGACACGGTCATCGATTTCGCGGATGTGCCTGAAGATCAAGCCGTCAAGCAATTCATTTCGGATGGCTTTGAATTCTCGGTCCCCGATGCTGGTCTGGAAGCAATTGGAATCTACCAGGGGCGACTTGCCAGTGGAGGAGGCCGCCCACTGACGACCGTTTCCGCTGGCAATGGCACCAGTTTCACGGTAGATGCCATCGACTTCTACAACTTCAGCAATCAAACCAACTTAGATGTTATCGCCACGACTGCCAACGGCTCGCAAATCCATGAGACAGTTTCCATTCCGGGTTTCCAGCGCAGTTCGGTTGAATTTTCCAAACTGATCGACGTCAAGACGATCACCTTTGAAATTTCTGGATTTGAAATTGAAACCCTACGCTTACGACAAGGACTGATTTCCGACGTCCCACAGTCGGTAATGCCGACTCCCGTTCCCGAGGTTCTGGATCCAAGCACTCCCGTGGCGATTGAGATCGACACGGGTGATCTGCTGAACGGCGACAGCACGGATAATGCTCCGACATTCAAAGTAGATGGGAGCAATGTTGCGGCATTCAACGGCTCGCAACTGACGATCGAATACGTCTCCAGCAATGGGCAAGTGGTGAGCAATCCGCAAGTTGGTCAACGCTACATTGCGCGATTCAGCTTTGCGGGTGATTTTTATGTGCCTGACGGCAGCACCATTACGGTCACTGGCGCCAATCCGCTGTCGATAAACGTGGCCAATGATGCATTCATTGGCCAAAACGTAGCCATCGATGTATCCGGCGTGGATGCCACACCGTGGACGCCCTTACAAAACCCTGCACCAGGTGCAGGCGTGGCCGGCGGCGGTGATGGCGGCGGTGGAGGCGATGGTTCGTTAGGTGGCTCGGGCGGACGGGGCGGCCGCGGAGGTGTGGGTGGTACCGGAGGACCGGTGCGCGATATTGGCTTGAATCAATTCGAGATCGGCCCGGGGCAACCCGGTACCGGCAGCTTCCGTGGCAACAGTGGTGTCCAGGGGAGCAGCGGTAACGCGGGCATCGACGGAACTAGTGGATTTGGTTCCAACGGTGGTAAGGCGGGCTCGGGCGGATTCCTGGGAACAGGCAGCATGGCGGATTCCCTGGTCTTCTCGGGAGGTATCCCCGGTGGTTTGAACGAGGACAATACGGGAGTCGACGGCCAGGGAGGAAATCGCGAGAACAAGGATTTCCTGATCTTTGAGAATGGACGATATCGCATTGACGACAATTACTACGATGCATCGGCCGGCGATCCGTTCTTTGCCGGTCCGGGGTATTCCGGAACCGCGGGAACCGATGGAGCGGGGGGCCAGAATAGCGGCCAGGGTGCAGTTCTGTCTGCTGGCGGCGGCGGAGGAGGAGGCGGTGGCGGCGGCGGCGGTGGTGGCGGCGCCGGCGGTAAGGGTGGATCCGGCGGTGGCGGCGGCGGATCGGGGGCGCAAGACCTAGGTGCTGAGTTCAAACAGGGAGTCGAAGGCGGCGACGGCGGCGGCGGCGGTGGCGGTGGAGCCGGAGGCACAGGCGGAGCTGGCGCGGAAGGTGGTCCCGGCGGAGGCGGCGGGGGCGCGTTCGAATTGATCGCCGGCGGCCGCTTAGAACTTGCCAGCGGAGTGCGATTTTCCGCGACTGGTGGTGACGGTGCCTACGGGACGCCGGGTAGCGGTGGCACAGGCGGTCCAGCAAATCAAGGTGGTGCGGGAGGCGGCACAGGAGCCCCGGGCAGCTCCCAAGCCTCGGGAACCCCAGGTGCGGATGGGGCTGTTGCCGGAAAAGGTGGCCAGGGAGGTGACGGTTCCTTGGGCGGTGATGGCGGGCCGGGCTTGCCCGGCGGTGGCGGTGCAGCCGGCACCGGTGGAACGGGAGGTGACGGCCAAGCTGGCGGCGACGGCGGCGACGGCGGCGATGGCGGCGCGGGAGCCGGGGGCGCTGGCGGCTCGATCAAACTGTTCGGATCTGTGCTGGACGTCGATGCGTCAGCTCAAGTCAACGTCTCAGGAGGCCTGAGTGCCCGAGGCGCCGCGAGCGGCGCCGGTGGACGGGTCATCATCGGCGGCAACACCGACCTGATGCACGACGCCAACAATCGACTGGTCGGCATCGGTGGCGAGCCAACTCGGCCAAATCAAATCGGTGACGCCACCGGCAGCGCTGACTATTTCACCGTCACCGCGAACAATCCTTACGTGTTCAACCAGCTGCTCAATCTTGTACAAACACCCAAAATCGAAGGTCTGATCGGCGGTGCAGAACAGTTTGGATTCATCGACGGCGTCAATGCGCTAAATCTCGGTGCAAATTTCAATCTGGCCACTGCAATCGACTTCGATCTCAGTGTTTCCAACAATGTCTTTAATAACGCGCCAACGGACGCCTTGGCGGCTATCTATCGAGTCGACTTGGGCGCAGAGCAACTATTCCGAGTCGATCTGGATGGCGACGGCGACACGCAGGATGAAGATTTCACCGGTTACGATATGCTGCTGTTCGTGAATCTGACAGACGTCAACCTTCCGGCTCCCCGCCTGGGAGTCCACGTGGGCGAATCTTCGTCAACCCTAACGCAGCCTTTGAGGTTCCAAGGTGCGAACGAGTCCACGGCGGTCGAGCTGACCGCGTTGAATGCAGGCACAATTTGGGCAACCTTGATCCCTGACGGCGATGTGACTGTAGTAGCTTCGATCGGCGGCACAACCGTCGACGCCTCCACCCAGTTGACCGCTGGTTATTTGACAAATGTATCTGGGCTACTGGATTCGGACTCGGTCCACTTCATCACCGCCGGCAGACCCAATCTCGATGAGTTGGGGGCGGAAGGAGTTTTGGTTGATTTCCAGAACCTAGCGGGCATCGAGAATTCCATCGACGCCTCGGAAATTTACGCGATTTCTCCAGACCGCGATGCTCTTTTGGTTATCAATACGAAAGACTTGAGCATCAAGCAGGTCTTGGAAGGTATGCGAGACGATGAGCTAGGGGTGCCACTCAAAGGCCTACAAAATATTCATGTCAGCCCAGATGGCCGCTTCGTATACGTACTGGGAGACGATGGAGATCTGGGGATCTTTTCGCGCGACCCGCGTAACGGCGTGTTGACTTTTCAGCAGATTCAATCCTTCGATGACCAGGTATCCAGCTGGATCGTTTTGAATCCTCCCCAGTTGGTGGGAATTGAGTTTACTCAGCTCTACCAACCATCTCCATTGGAGCAAGATGGAGGCTTGTTCTACTACGATTTCGCCCACGTGATCTTGAATGAACAGGGGCCGCGGCAGGACGAGATTATCATTCGCGGTTATGTCCGAGATCCGGTGTCGGGCACATTTACACAACTCGACCCGGATGAATTCGGCGGAGCTTTCACCAGCGAGCGTGCTCTCAGAGGGCAAGCCAAATTAACAGGCAGCTTTGCAAATTTGCTTCGTCAGAAGAATCTGTGGGTGAATTTTGGTT
>JANSWS010000108.1 GCA_024743355.1 bacterium | reverse complement strand
GACCAGCAATTCGACGCGTTTATCCAGATTGCGTGGCATCCAATCGGCGCTGCTGATAAAGGCCAGGTCGTCGCCTCCGTGTCGAAAGTAGAACACCCTCGCGTGCTCCAGCAGTCGATCAACGATGCTGATGACGGTGATAGTCTCGCTCAAGCCAGGCACACCTGGCCGCAAGCAGCAAATGCCACGAACATTGAGTTTCACCGTCACGCCGGCCTGAGAGGCGCGGTAGAGAGCCGCGATGAGCTTGGCATCCACGAGCGCATTCAGCTTGGCCATGATGACAGCCTGCTGACCCTGTTTGCGGCGTTCGATCTCGCTGTCAATTAAGTTGAGCAGCTTCTTACGCAGCCCCATGGGGGCCGCTTCAAGAGCCGTATATTGCTGCGGCTGACTGTAACCAGTAATGGCATTAAAGAAAGAGCTAGCGTCCCGGCCTAACTCGGGATCACAAGTCATATAACTCACGTCACTGTACAGCTGTGCGGTCGACTCGTTGTAGTTTCCGGTTCCGAAGTGCATATAGCGGACGATGCCCTTGGGCTCTCGACGAACAATGATGCAAACTTTCGCATGCGTCTTGAGCCGCTTAACGCCGTAGATAACCTGCACCCCCGCTTCTTCCAGCTCCTCGGCCCATTCGATATTGCGAGCTTCATCAAAGCGGGCTTTCAGCTCGACGATCGTAGTTACGTATTTGCCTCGCTCCGCCGCTCGGCGAAGAGCCCCAACAATAGCGCTGTTTCGGCTTGTACGGTAGAGGGTCTGCTTGATGGCCAGAACGTCGGGATCGTCGGCAGCTTCTTCGATAAAACGGACGACGGGTTCGTAGCTGTCGTAGGGATGGCACAGCAAGATGTCTTGCTCGGCAATCGTATGAAACATGGGCACTGACGGATCAATGGCCGGATTGTGCTGGGGGGGCCAAGGTGGATTCCGCAGATGGTCAAACCCCTCGATGCCCGACAGACCCATCAAAAATGACAAATCAATGGGCGACGGCGTGACAAAGGTCTCGTTCTCGCTGATCCGCAGCTTGGTCTGCAAGAATTTCAACATGGTATCGGAGACGTGGTCTTCGATTTCCAGGCGTACGCACTCGGCGGTTTTCCGCTGTTGCAGCATTTCTTTCATGCCGTGCAGTAGATCCGCGGCCGCATCTTCCTGCAGGCTGATATCGGCGTTGCGCGTGATGCGGAACGCCGCCGAAGAGAGGATCTTCTCTCCGGGAAAAAAGTCCTGCAGCAGGCATTGGACGGTATTCTCCAGCAGTCCAAACGAAAAACCATTTTCCGTGGGCAGCGTCAAGATACGGGGAAGCACCTTACCCAGCGGGATCAATGCGTAACGTCGCTGGCTTTCCTGGCCGGGCGCTTCCAGCTCCACGCCCACATACAACAAACGGCTGAGCAGCAGCGGGAAATCGCGGTCTTCATCGATTCCCATGGGCGAGAGCACGGCTTCAATCTCGTCCTCAAAGACTCGGTGGATGACCTCGCGGTGCTTCAGCTGGCAATCCTCAATCGGCACGCGAAGAATACCGTGTTTGGCCAGAGCGGGTTCCAATTCTTTCAGATAGACCTGGTACTGTGACTGCACCATTTCCAAAGAGCGTTTTCGGATTGCCGCCAGCTGATCGACCACGGATAGACCAGCCGGATCGGTCGATCGGACTTTAGCCTTATGTTGGAGCTGAAGGCCGCCCACACGCACCATGAAAAATTCGTCCAGATTGCTGGTCGTGATGGCTAGAAACTTGAGTCTCTCCAACAGTGGTACATCCGGATCCATGGCTTGATCCAATACCCGCTGGTTGAACTCCAGCCAACTCATTTCACGATTGATAAAGTGTTCGGGTGCGATCGTCATATCAATACTTGGGGCTCACCAAGATCCAATTCTTCAAGTTCTCACGACATTTCAGGCAGCGGAGCGGCCGACGCCTATCGAGCGTGGGGCTGACAGAGATAGCAGAAATGCAGGCAAATGGCCTTGCTTGACTCGCTTCTCACGTGCCTAGAATAGACGTATCCTCCAACCAACGCTACGGTGCCCGCCGACAATCGTTTTTCCATAGAGCTGTATCCGTGGCTGGCTGCAATCTTCTGGACCGGATAGCCGTTCCTGCTGCTGTTGTGTTTTCCTTCCTTGAGCAACTTTTGAGTCTACGGACACCCTATGCCGCGTGCGAAGAATTCCAAGCTGAGCTGGCAGAGAAAGGCTTTGTACGCCCTGTTTACAACCGTCGCATTCTTCATCGGCCTGGAACTGCTGCTCGCCGGGTTTGGTTTGAAACCCATAACCAGTGACCAGGATCCGTTGGTGGGTTTCGACGGCTCGGTTTCGTTGCTTGAGGAAGTTCGAGACTCGGATGATCAAGCCTATATGGTGACGCGGGACAGCAAGCTGGTTTGGTTCAACCCGCAAGGATTTGCGAAGGTAAAGAAGCCTGGGACAAAACGAGTTTTTTGCCTTGGCGGCTCGACGACTTACGGTCGTCCCTACTCAGACAGCACATCGTTTTGCGGCTGGATGCGGGAGTTGCTGCCGCTGGTCGATGCCAGTGTCGAGTGGGAGGTAATCAACGCCGGAGGCATTAGCTATGCGAGTTACCGTGTGGTGGCCGTTATGCAGGAGTTGGCCCAATACCAACCCGATCTTTTTGTCGTCTATTCCGGCCAAAACGAATTCCTGGAAGAACGCACCTACGAAAGCTTGTTGCGGCGCGGGACTTGGAGGAACGAACTGGATGGTCTGGTTGCTTCGACGCGGACTTATGCCTTACTGGAACGCTTTATCCCCGTCCGCTTGCATGAAAAACAATGGCAGAGTCGCGAAATCCTCTCGTCCGAGGTGAACGAGCGGCTCAATCACACCATCGGGCCCGCTGACTATCAAAGAGATCCCGTCTGGGCGGCCAACGTGGTGGAGCATTATCGGATCAATCTCCATCGCATGGTGCAGTTGGCACAGGAAGTTGGCGCGGGGCTGCTGTTTGTGGTACCTGCATCCAACGAAAAAGACTGTTCTCCTTTCAAATCACAGCCGAAGTATCAATCTTCACTGGCAGAGATTGCCCAGGAGGATCAAGTCGATTTCTTGCGGCAGGAAGTGGCGGGCGATCCTTTGAATGCGGACCTTCATTTTCGCTTGGGGGAAGTGCTGTTCGAATCCGAAGACTATGCCACGGCTGAAATCGCCTTTCGCGAAGCCATCGAACAAGACGTCTGTCCCTTGCGTGCCACACAGGCGATTCAGCAATCGTTGCGAGAAGTCTGTAAAGCGACATCGACCGCTTGTCTTGACTTCGACCAATTGCTGAGAGAAAAGTCTGCTGTAGAGTTAGGGCATCGGATTCTGGGTAAGGAATATTTCCTGGATCACGTACATCCGACAATGGAAGTTCATTTTGATCTGGCTGTTTGGATCATTCAGGACTTGCAGGCTGCAGGCTACGTGGCCGCTAATGATTTGAAAGCACCGCCGCTGTCGGCGCAAATGGAAGCCCGACGGCAGGAGGTACTGAGCTCGTTGAATCAGCGGGAGCACGGCGTCGCGCTGCGAAATTTGGCCAAAGTACTGCACTGGTCTGGCAAATTTGATTTGGCCGCGGATCGAGCCAGCGATGCTCTGGACTTGTTGGTGAATGATCCGGAAAGCCGATTTGTACTGGCCGACTCTCTGAAGAACACGGCTGAACGCGAGCGGGCGAAGATCCAGTACGAATTGTTGATGCAGGATACACCCAACTATGCCCGAGCCTATTTGCCCTACGGCGAGTTGTTGGTTTCCATGGGAGAACGCGAACGCGGCTTGGAGTATCTTTTACAAGCCGTAATGCTTGAGCCCAACAACGCGTATGCTAACCTTCAATTGGGCAAGTTCTATGTGCAGCAGCGTGATTGGAGGCTGGCGGCAGAGGCCTTGAGCCAAGCTCTTCAGATCGACCCCGAGAATCGCGAAACCCGTCGTTTGCTGGATATTTGCAGCCAAGGTCTGCGGGCAGTCGAGAATCCGGTGGTGCAATGAGCGTTGGCAGATGGCAACCACACAGGCTGCGGCCGATCTTCATTCAGCCGATCCTCATCCAGCCGAGTTGCGCCTATCAGACGGCAATCTTCGGCAACCCGCTCGCAAGCTGCCGTTAACGAAGAGTCTCACCGGTGGTCAGTTTGCGGATCCAGGATGCGGCTCCCACGGTTGCCGCATCGTCTCCCAGTTCAGCGGCACGCACCGTGAATTCCTCACGGTAGCATTCGAACACATGACGCTTGGCAACTTTGGCTACTTGTTTCACAAACAGATCGGGCATGGCCTCGACCAATCCGCCGCCCAGGACGACGCAGTCGGGGCAAATCATCAGCACGGCATTGGCAACCGCATAGCCGATCATTTCGCAGGCGTCTTGCACAATGCGTGCTACTTCGACATCTCCATTTTCAATGGCATCGGCAATGACCTTGCTGCGAATGGCACCCAATTCGGTTCCCACGTTTTTTTGGAGGTAGGGTGCTTCACCGCGGTAGGCAAGTTTTGCCAGTTCCCCGGCGATTGCCAGGCGGCTGGCTTCCGTTTCCAGGGTGCCTTCCATTCCGGTGGCGCCGAGCCGGTCGGAGCCGCAGATTTTAATATGTCCGACTTCCATGCAGCTCAAAACCTTGCCGCGCAGAATTTGGCCGTCATAGACGCAGCCACCTCCAATCCCAGTGCCCGGGAAAAGGCCGAAAGTGGTCCGCGAGCCTTTCCCGGCTCCCGCGCAATATTCACCGTAGACGCCCGCATCCACGTCGTTCAGGACCGCGACCGGGCATTTGAATTTGTCCTGCAGGAACCTTCCGATGGGCACATTCTTCCAGCCCAGATTCACGGCGATGCGGACGACTCCCTTTTCCCACTCGACGGGCCCCGGACAGCCTATACCGATGCCGCCCAGACAATCCTTCTGCAATTTAGCGTCTTCGAGAAGTTTCTCGATCGTAGATTCAATTCTCTCGAGACTGGCCTCGACTCCCTGTTCGCCCTTCGTACGACGACGACGAGTGTCAACGGGCTTGAGTGCATCGTCGAACAATGTGCAGTGCATCTTGGTTCCGCCAAGATCAAATCCGATCCAATGCTTGGGGCTTACTGCTGCAGACACATTTAACCTCAGAAACTGGAAACTGCGGCCAGTTGGTCGCGAGCCTCAAAGTGGGGGAAATTCAAGACAACTATATTGTGATGTTCCTCGGCGGGTCTGAAAACGGGATGCACCCCAATCCGTCACGCCCCAATCCGTTAAGCACATCGGCTAAAATAGGGGGTGTGGGTTCGACTGCAATGCGCAGTATTCGCAGCTTTTCACTGTCCCGGTCATGGCTTACCGAAGCGGCCCGCACCGATCTGCCTGCAAGGATTCGGGAGTCTTTTCAGCTGTTTGGGCCATCTCCGATGTGGTGGCCAGCAACATTCCTGGTGGTGTGACACAACGCATGAATATTTTTTTTGTGCCCAGTGAATAAAACCCACACTTGGGCACATAGCTCCCTAGAAGGTCTTTTTCGTCAGGAATTCCACGCGTGAATCGAGCATCCGGATGCGGGTTCAACGGAGCTGAGGACTCGAGAAGCGATGGGCCTGACGAGGAACGACGTGATCAGCGGCCAAGTTTTGAGGCCGATCAGACGGTCGAGGATGTTACCCAACATTTGTGGGAGCAGCTGGAGCCTCAGATGCGGCGATTGGCATGGGCCGTTGTCCGAGATTGGGACTTGGCATCGGATGCGGTACAGGAGACTTTTGCAAAGTTTGCTGAGAAGTTTGATGAGATAGCGGCGGAGCATCGTGAGGGATGGTTGGTGCGTTCGGTGCAGCTAGTATCGCAGAATTTGCGTCGCAAGCACCAGCGTCTGGAAACGGGCTGCAGCAGCTTCCTAAGCGAGGCAGCTTCGGGAGACAGTGAGCATACGGCGCAAGTAGAAGTCAGGGACCAGGCTGAGCACTTTCGAGCGTGTATGCGGTCCTTGCCCGAGTCGCAGCAGGTCGTGCTGAAGATGCGGTTGGCGGAAGGCAGGCGTTTTGCGGAGATCGCTGCGAAGTTGGATTTACCTCTCGGCACCGTACTTTCCAGGATGCGATTGGCCATAGAAAAGCTTAGGTCTGGGTGGACAGATGAAGAACGATGAGCAAGCGAGGCGAGCAGACGATCAGCAGTGGGCGATCGATCGGTACGTGCTCGAAGATCCCAGTCTGGATCGCGCTCAGTTTGAGGCTCAGATGTTGGATGATCCTCGGCTGGCACTGGCGGTTGCCGATGCGGTTGGGCAGATGCAAGCCTGGGCTGAGGAGCTGGCATCGTTCGATTCACAATCGCCCGTATTGATAACTGCGGCCTCCGAGTCTACCGAATTGTCCGCGGAGTCTACCGATGCTTTGCCAGGTAGCGTCTCACATTCCGAGGTGTCTGATTCTGGAGTGCCAGGTTCTTTGCTGCCTGAAGCTGCGGCCTCCGGGTTTGCGATTTCCAGGTTTGCCGCGCGTTGGCTGGCCTCCGCGGCCTTGGTGATGTTGACACTAGGTGTGGGGCTAATGGGATTCCGCGACTGGCAGAGACGAGCCTGGCAGCCATCTGCGGAAGCGGCGATGAGTTCACGCATTGTGGACAGTTGGCTGGCGTTGGAAGGCGTCCCAGCCGAGGACGTGGACGCGGACGAGGGTGTCGATGTTGCGGGTGACGCGATGTGGCAGGACTTCGCTCTCGATGACGGCATTGCCCTGTCGCAAAACGCGGCAACCGCCTTGGAGTCCGAGCATTGGGCGAGCGAATCTACGGAGGAGATGGTGGAAGACTGGCTGGTGGAAGCGGCCCGCGAATTTTACAGCCATCAAGGGTCCGGATTCTCAGGACAGGGTAGCTAGATATGACGTTTCAAGCTTCGCTTCGGCGAAACCACATGCACCGATGGGCCCTGGCAATGCTGGCCACCATAACGTGGTTCGGGCCGGCGGCGACGCTATCAGCCATGGCAGCGCACCCTATGGCGGACGAAGTCAGTCCGTCGGAAGACGAGCCCAAGCGTGGGGAAGTTGCGGAAAAAGAACTGAATAGCAAGCAAGATCCGGCTGCTCGGCAGGTGCCGCAGGGATCAGGCGAGACCAAGCCGGATTCGACCACCAACAGACGGGCAGATCAGCGTGCCCAGGACGACGACGCGCGCGCTTTGAAATTCGTTGAGCTGCATCAGCCTGAGCTGTTTCAATTATTGACTTATCTGCGGACGAAGAATCCCAAGCAGTACCAAGAAGCCATGCGAGATATTGGGCGAGCCGCACTGAGATTGATCCAGCTGCGTGAACGCGACGAAGAGATGTATGCGATTGAGCTCAACCTATGGCAAACGCGATGCAAATTGCGGTTGCTGGCGGCCGAAATCTCGGTCCTTGAGGATCCGCGGAAGAAGAATAAGGCCGAAGGCCAGCTCAAACAGTTGGTGGAACTCGAACTGGAGCAGGAGCAGTCGCGGGCAAGTCTGCAGCGGCAGCGAGTTGCTCGGCAGCTTGAACGCTTGGACGCGCAAATTCAAAAGAATGAACAGGAAAAAGACGCCCGCGTGACACGGGCCCTCAAGCTGTGGCAGAATCGGATTAACAAACAACGCTCCGATGCCGGCAAAAGCGGTTCGAAATCCAAAACCACACAACAAGAAACAGACGCTTGATGATGGTCCGTAGATGGCTGTACGCGTCCACCAGCTTTTCGACAGATTGCGAATATAGAACGCAATCGCTAACCAGAAATAAAGAATTCGAAGTCGCCTCGGAATTCACAGGGGGCGATCCTGATTGCAAGGAGAAGAGGATGTTAAAACGAGCTTGCCTGTCAACTGTGGCAACTGCTTGGTTGGTCGTGTTGGCTGTGCAATGTGTCCAAGGAGCTGAGCCGTCACGTTCCGAACAGGTATTAGCTCCCTTGTTTGAAAGGTTTGGGGCGGACAAAAGTGCGGGGGCCGGCGCGGAGGCGGCCGGCGTTGATTCCGTCGATGTGGAGCTGGGCGATTTGGATGAGATCCCCGACTTTCAGAAACACATATCGCCGCTGTTGGGGCGACTTGGCTGCAACGGTCGGGCCTGTCATGGTTCGTTTCAAGGGCAGGGTGGGTTTCAACTATCGCTATTCGGCTACGATTTCAACGCCGATTATCAGGCTCTTCTTGAAGATGGCGCCGCTCGGGTGGATGTGGATGACAAGGCGGAAAGCCTAATTTTGACCAAGCCCGTGGATGAGGACATGCACGAGGGTGGGAAACGCTTCGAACATGGCGGTTGGGAATATCGCGTGTTGCGTCGCTGGATCGATGCCGGCGCTCCCTTCAGTGCGAAAAGTGTTCAGAAGTTGGATCGCCTGGAAGTCACTCCGGCTGAAATTCAGTTTGCTGAACCAGGTCAGCAGCAGCAGTTACAAGTGATTGCGCATTGGGAAGATGGCACGCGCGAAGACGTGACCTGTCTGGCGAGGTTTTCCACCAATGATGAATCCGTGGCCGCAATTGATGAACAGGGACTGGTTACCTGTGGGCAAGCTGGAGATACCCATGTCGTCGTATCGTACGACAATGCCGTTGTGCCGGTACTGACTTTGCGGCCCTTGTCGGGACTGACTGGCGATGCTTATCCGCAGATCGCCACCGCCACGGAGATCGACCGTCTCGTGGTTTCGAAGCTGAAGAAGATGGGCATTGTTCCGTCGGACAAGTGCAGTGACGAAGAGTTCTTGCGGAGAGCGTCGTTGGATGTCACGGGTACACTCCCATCACCAGAAGAGGTTCTGGAATTCATTGGAGACAAGACACCCGATAAGCGAGATCGTAAGATCGAAGAGTTGCTGTCGCGGCCCAGCTACGCGGCCCAATGGACGACGTTTTTGTGTGATATCACCGGAAACAATGATGACCAGTTGCGTAACTTTATGCCGCAGCAAGTCCCGGCAGCCAATCACTGGTATCAGTGGATTTATCAGCGTCTCGAACAGAACGTCCCTTACGATCAGATTGTGGCGGGCATTGTGACTGCCACCAGCCGTCTGCCGGAAGAGAGCTATACGGATTATTGCGAGGCCATGAGTGAAGTCTGTCGCGACAATTCCGGCGAGAAATTCGCGGAACGGCCTGGGTTAGTGTACTACTGGGCACGTCGCAATTTTCAGACGCCCGAAGACCGCGCAATCGGATTTGCCTATTCATTTCTGGGTGTGCGGATTCAGTGCGCCCAATGCCACAAACATCCCTTTGATCAATGGTCGAAGAATGATTTCGATCAGTTTGAAAAGTTGTTTAATGGTGTTCAGGCACGGCAAAACACGATGTCCCCGGACGCCAAGTCGGAATACAACCAACTCGTAAGTACGCTGGGTGTGGACAAGAAGCTCAATGGCAACCAGTTACGTCGTGAACTGGGTGAAATGCTCAAGCAGGGCAAGGTCGTGCCGCTGCCCGAACTGGTGGTTGCCAAGCCACGCCCCTCGGGCGGTAAGAACAAAAAGCAGCAAGCTGCCAATGCAAAGCAGACCTCCGCCAAATTGTTGGGTGGTGATTGGGTTGATTTGGAAGAGGGGGACGTGCGTGGTGAACTCATGGAGTGGTTGGTGGCCGAAGAGAATCCCTATTTTTCGAAAGCCCTGGTCAATCGTGTCTGGGCTCAGTACTTCGGAGTAGGGATCGTCGATCCGCCAGATGATCTCAACTTGGCGAACGCTCCCAGCAACGCACCTCTGCTGGATTATTTGGCCGACGGCTTCCGCAGCAGCGGCTTTGATCTGAAGTGGTTGCATCGCGAAATTCTCAGCTCGGACACCTACCAGAGGAGCTGGGAAACGAATGAAACCAATGCTTTGGATAAACATAACTTCAGTCGAAGTCTTCTACGTCGGCTGCCGGCGGAAGCGACCTACGATGCCGTACGGACAGCTCTAGCCAAAGACGAACTCGCCGATCGTTCCCGAGACTTGGACATTCCGCGGGCACTCACCAAAGCCGGTGCCAGCCCGCGTGCCAATCAACGTGATGATGAGAGTTACGCGTTAACCGTCTTCGGAAGGAGTATCCGCGAATCGAATTGTGATTGTGATCGTTCGAGCGAGCCGAGCTTATTGCAAACCGTCTTTCTGGCCAATGACTCCGCGGTTCAACAGTGGTTAGGTGATCCCAAGACCAGCTGGGTCAGCCAAGTGGGTCAAAAATTTGGTTGGCAGTCGGCGAAAGCTCCAGCGGCGGAAACAGAACTACAGCAGCAGAAGTTGCAAAAGATGTTGGAGCGATTCGAGCAACAGCGTGCGGCGGTGGATCAACGCCTGAAACAAGCGAAGAAAGCTGGCAATTCGAAGTTGCAAGCGGCCTTGCAAAGACGTCAGGCTGATCTGATGCAACGCGCCGAAGAGTTTGCCAAGAAGAACGGAATCGAGGGCCTGCTTACAGGTATCGCGGGCGCGTCGAACGGTGAGAGTCCCAAGAAATCCCAAGGAATGTCGCAGGAAGACGCAGCCTGGATTGCGGAGCAAGCCTATCTGCGGACTCTAAGTCGTCTTCCGCAATCCGGCGAGCGTGAGCGGGTGGTGCAGTACTTGACGTCTGAGAAGGAACCTCTGGTGGCCGTCGAAGGCCTCATGTGGAGCCTAATCAACACCAAGGAATTCATTCTGAATCACTAAAGAATCCACGGAATCAACTTACGATCAGGTGCTTGCGCACCGCACACAGGAGAACTATCGATGGCGGTCCATTACACATGCGACGGAAGATCTCGACGTGATTTTCTCAGAGTTGGGGCGCTCTCCGCCTCGGGGTTGACGCTGGCCAACTACCTCAAGTGGGCGGAAGCGGGAGAGGTCGCATCGCCAGCTCCCAAATCGGCAATCTTTATTGACTTGCCGGGAGGACCATCGCATCTGGATAGCTTCGACCCCAAGCCCGAAGCCCCCGACAACATTCGCGGAAAGTTTCGGCCCATCAATACGAATGTGTCTGGGATTCAGATCAGCGAGCATCTGCCCAAGCTGGCTCAGTGCGCCGACAAGTTTGTGATATTGCGGGGCGTCAGTCATACGCTGGCCGCGCATCGCTTGGGCCAGGAATACGTCAATACCGGCAGCAAGCCCCTGCCTTCCTTGGAATACCCCGGTTACGGTGCGGTAGTGGCTAAAGAGCTGTCTGTGGCTCGCGACCTTCCGCCCTTCGTGGCCATTCCTCAGGGCAACCAGCGGGCAGGATTTTTGGGGATTCAGTATTCCGCCATGAATACTGGACGAACGCCCGTTGCCGGCCAAGCCTTCAGCGTCCGAGGAATCACACTGGGCAATGGAATGACGGTCGAGCAAATTGAGCAGCGGCATGATTTGCTTTCGGATCTGGATCAAACCTTTCGCAGCCTGGAGTCCGATAATCAGCTGCTGACTGGATTGAATCGCTTCCATCAGAAAGCATTCGATATGATTACCAGCTCCAAGGCCCGCCAGGCCTTTGATATTTCACGTGAGTCGCCGAGTTTCGCCAAGCAGTTTTCGGAGGACGGTTTTGCCCAGAGTTGCTTGCTGGCGATTCGGCTGGTCGAGGCTGGAGTCCGCTTTGTGTCGCTCTCGTTGGGTGGCTGGGATACGCACCGGGATAACTTTAGCAAGCTGAGCAACGACTTGTTGCCTAAGCTGGATGCGGGGTTATCGGCTTTGTATTGTGGGCTTGAGCAACGGGGATTGCTGGAGACGACTTCGGTGCTGACGACGGGAGAATTCGGCAGGACTCCCAAGATCAACACCAGATCCGCCGAGGGAGGGCGTGATCACTATCCGCGATGCATGTTCATGTTAATGGCCGGGGGTGGCATCCGCGGTGGTCAGGTGATTGGTGAGTCGGACGATACAGCGTCTGGGCCCAAAAACGACGCGATCCGCCCCGATGACGTGGCGGCTTCTTTCTATCACAGTCTCGGAATCGATCCCAGCAAAGAGTATCACACCGACACCGGTCGACCGATCACTCTAGTGCGAGATGGTTCGGTCATCCCGCAGCTGTTTGCCTAAAGACGAATTGCCGCGCTGCGAATTCCACAGTTTCGCAGTTTGCAGCATAGTCAGGCGCGAAGAACCTATTAAACTGCGATGCTTGTTACTTGGCATCGCAGTTTGCATTTGGACACTATGAATTCTCACCCTCAGCTCTTCTTGGATTCGCGGCAAGCGCGGAATTTTGACGGTCGGCATCCTTGGGTGTTGCAACGTTCGGTGGTTGAACCGACGGTAAGCCCCGAAACCGGCGAAATTGTTGAATTGCTGCAGCCGAACGGCAGCTGGATTGGCCGCGGCATCTACAACGCCCATAGCCGCATCCGTATCCGGCTTTATCAATGGATTCGGGAGCAAGTGCTCGATGCGGATTGGCTGGCCCAGCAATTGGAGGCTGCCCTGCGTTTGCGGGAGACTTGGATGAGCTCACGCGGAAAGCTGGACGCCGTCCGACTGGTTAACAGCGAAGGCGATGGGCTGAGTGGCTTGATCGTCGACAAGTTTGGGGACTATTTGACGGTCCAATTAACGGCATTCGCCATGTACAACTGGCGATCCGAGATCCTGCAATGGCTGGAGAAGCGTCTGCAGCCGGCGGCGATTCACGTATCCATGGATGCTCGAATTGCCAAACAGGAGGGTCTCGAAGCCTTTGATGAGTGGGTGGCGGGAATGCCGCCGAGTGGGGCGGTGACGATCTCCGAAAACGGAGTGCGGCTTTCTTTGGACCTGCAGGCAGGGCAGAAGACGGGCTACTATTTGGACCAGCGGGCTAACCGGCAGGCGGCAGCGGCGTGGATTCGTCAGGGACGCATGCTGGATGTTTGCTGTTACCACGGCGGTTTCTCATTGGCCGCTTGCGCATCGAATGGGCCTACGGATGTCGTGGCGGTGGATTCCAGCGAGCCGGCTTTGCAGATAGCGCGACACAATGCGGCCAGCAATGGCTTTTCACAGATCCAGTTTCAGCAGGCGGATTGCTTTGACATCCTGCAGCAATTCTCAAATCGCGGCGAGCGATTTGATAGCATTGTCTTGGATCCGCCGCGTATGGCCAGCCGCAGGCAGCAGCTTAATTCAGCGTTGCGGGCATACCATCGCTTGAATTTGTCCGCGCTGCAGATTCTCAACGCTGATGGAACCTTGGTGACCTGCAGTTGCTCCGGGAGCGTTACTCGAGACGACCTGTGGGGAGTCCTCTCCTCGGCGGCGAAGCGTTCGCGAAGACGCGTGCAGATTCTCGAGGCACGCGGTGCGGATGTTGATCATCCGGTGGACGTCAACTGTCCCGAGTCGGACTATCTCAAGTGCTTTATCTGTCGCGTTGAATAGTCCAGCCACCGACTGTTAGGCAAAGAATAAAGAATGGTCATGGTATGCCGCTCCATCGCCATACCATGACCATAATGTCGCGGGAACAGCCGGGGCTGTTCCACCCTCCCAATCCGTGGTACTACTGCATATCGACCACGGAGGGCTCTCGTTGTGAGTGTTTTTTTGCCGAATTTGGAAACAACCCGGACAGCTTATCTGACTGCTGAAGTTCCAAGCTTCGCCATCTGCTCGGCTTGTTGCATGGCGGCCGCGTTCGCGGTTGCTGCGCAGTGGGTGCAAGAATCGCAATTTTCGCTGACATAGCGGTTGGTTGGGCAGCTGCCACAAGCCGTGTTGCAGCCATGTCCGCAACGGCACTTCTTCTTGGCGGTCAGGTGCTTCCACATATGAGCGCACTCGGCCGCGCGTTGAGCCGGATAGTTGTCCCACAGGCCGTTGACGCATTCCTGTCGCATCAGGTAATCGGCGACGTGATTGGGAGCCCGCATCTGTCCATAGCACCAGTCCACAGGTTGCAGAGCCGCATTGGGAATGGAGGCCACAGTATCGTCATTGACCATTGTGTCGACCACGCTGTTTTTCGGCAGATTGGTACGTACCGGCAATGACTTGGGGTCTGTCAGGCTGGGGTCCATGTCAGCTTGAGGCTGGATTTCCAAGGCCGGCGCCTGCTGGGCGGCGGTAGCCTCAGGCGACAGAGGAGGAATGCTACCGTCCGAGTCATCCAAGAAGGTAAACGGATCGGGAATCTCCGCCTCCGCATTCAACCCAATCGGTGCTTCCGCAGGCCGAATATCGGAGGGGCTGTTGATGTCTTCCTGCAGTCGGAAGGCAGACGCATCGCCGAGACGAATCTGGCCAAATAACGAAGATGTTCCGCAGCATATCAATGCAACGGTCGCGCAAAGTGAAATCTTTTTCATGACTGGTACCCCTTGAGCCTAAGCCTAATCCATGGCAGTAATGTGCTACTAAAGGGCACCACGAACTCTTCCCTGATGTGTGGTCAAACTCTGACCATCTTTGCTGCGAGGCCGGTGTCGCAGAGGGCATCGTTGGTGCTCTGTCAGAAGTCTGACACCGGAAATGCAAGTGGCAAGCAAATGCATAAGAATTTTGCTAGCTCTGGCATGGTCGCGGTGCCCGTTGACGGTATCAGGCAAGGGGTAGGGATTAGCTAGACTCTTGCGGCTTGTCTTTACCCAATTCTTTCGCTTCAGTTGAGTGGGTCTCCCACGGCTCGCAGCAAGCGTTGGCGAATCATGTACAGCCGTGTGCTTTCCTGAATCTTCTTGCCAGACAGATCGGACACGTAAAAAACGTCCACTACCTGATCCAAGTGTGTGCTGATCTTGGCCGAATGCAGGACGAGCGCCATGTCGTAGAGAGCCTTGGACACGGAGTAAAGCAGGCCGCGTCGATCATACGCGAACAGCGTGATGATCGTATGCTTATCAGACGTGCTGTTATCGAAGCGAACTTGTGTGGGCTGGATTTGCAGATCCGCAAGTTCTTTGCTTTCGCGTCGACGCCATTTCTTGGGAAAGACGGGAGGGCTTGGATTTTCGGGGTCCAAAGCGGCTTGCAGCTTATTGCAAATCGCCTGTATGCGTGTAGCCGGGGGCGGGCCCTGATGTTGCTCATCCTCTACCAGAAAACGGTCCCAGGCGATCTCGTCGGGTTGCGTATGAATGTCCGCGGCGATGATCTGCATTCCTTGACTGGTGAGCGCTCCGGTGATTCGGTGAAAAGTACCGATTGGCCGTCCGCTCTGACGCGTGGCAATCGTATATTCGACGGCCTTTTGCTCAGCAATGTACCGGCCGCGAGCCGTACAGAATTCGGAATCCAGGTTCTTGAGGTTGGCTACTTCCGCGGCAGCAACGCTGGCCGGAGTATGCAGCAGGTAATTGATGGGTAAGGCTGTAACCTGGCGGCGCCACCAATCAATTTCGATATCGCGAGGTTTGGCATCGATGATCAGCTCACGCCGCCGCTCGACTTCGGCGCGGAAGCCCTCGCCGGGTTTCATGTCGCGGAAGTGTGCGTCCGTTTGGTAATACAGTTGCAGCAGCAAGTCGATCTTCCACTGATTGACCACGCCGGGACCAACGCTGGCTAGATCGGCATACGACAGCAGCAGCAAGAGTTGCAGTCTTTCACTGGAGCCGACTACCGAAGCAAACTTGATGGCGGCCTGGTCGTCGCTTAGATCGAATCGAAACGCGGTATGCGTTAGCAGCAGATGTTGGTGCACCAGAAACACCAGCGTCTCTTTATCCTGGGCGCTCAACCGCAAACGGTCCGCTGTTTCTTCGGCAATCCGCTTACCAACTTCGCTGTGATCTTCCGGAAAACCTTTGCCCAAGTCGTGAAGCAGCAAAGCCAAATGCAGGATGGTTTTATCCGGGACGCTGCGGTAGATGGTTCCCAGCAGGGAAGTCTCGGTTTCCAACTCCGTAACGCATTCCACGGCTCGAATGCAGTGCGCGTCGACCGTGTACTTGTGATATTGATTGAATTGCAGCAAGCAGCGTGCATGGGCCATGGCTGGAATGACTTGTTCCAGTACCCGCAGCTCATGCAAACGCCGCAGGCGACCCGCCAATATGCTGGATTGTGCCATGAGGTCCAGGAATTGGTGGATGGTTTCCTGATCAATCTGCGACATTTTCCGTGCCCGCATGGCATCACGGATTTCACGCCAGGTGTTGTGATCGATCGGCTTGCCATAGCGACTGGATAATGCCATGAGCTCCATCACGGCGGCGGGATCACGTTTGAGCCGTTCCAGGCCGGTTCGAGTGGCCCAGATATGGCGAAATCCCACCCGGTAGTCGCGATGGACGGTGAATCCCAGCACGTGTTCCAGGGTTCTCGCCGCGGGCGACTGCCATTTTGCATTGGCCATGAAGTGGGCGCTGCTGTAGCGGATTTCGCTGGTGTGAGCAAAGTACTCGCGCATGAACTGTTCGACCGGCAGGATACCTTTCTCTCCCCGGAATCCGCTCCATTCGGCAAGTCGCATCTGCAAGCTGCGATCGAGTTGGTCGTGAGGTTTGCCCGCATCAAAGTGCATCTGGTTGCGAAGTCGCAAAAGATACTGATATCCCTTGCGTAACGTTTGATAGTCTTCTTGCGTGATGTGGCCGAGTTGCGTGAGCTGTTCCAAATCGGTTTCACCCCAGGCTGCCAGGCCTACCCAGCGAATCAACTGAACATCTCTGAGTCCGCCGCGAGAGCGTTTGATGTTAGGTTCAAGAAGAAACACCGTTTCGCCATACTTGCTGCGTTCCAGCTTGCGGGCCTGCTCAACAGATTGGACGATTTTTTTTCGTCGGCGTCGAGCTCCATGTTTCAGTCCGCGCCAGAACTGTCCATACAGTTCGGCGTCTCCAGCCAGCAGTCTGCTCTCGGCCAGCGAGGTAAAGATGATGGCATCGTCCCAGGCGTACTTCCAAGCTTGCTGCGGCGTTCGGAGTGAAAAGCCGAGTTGGCATCCCGCGTCCACGATCCATTGACTGAGCAATTTGGCGAATCTTCCCGCCTGCTCAGCCGCGGCGGGCGCGTGCAGCAGCATGAGATCGACGTCGGAATAGGGAGCCACATCACGTCTGCCATAGCCTCCGTGAGCAACCAGTGCCAGCCTGGGAACGGTGTCTTCGCTTCCACGATCAGACGAATTGCCGGCCTCCCAGCCGCTTATCCCGACGGAAGCGCTTGCGGCCTCCGCCAGTTCCATGACAACGCTATCCACCAAGTCGGCCAGTCGAGCGCATACCTGCAGCCCGGGTGAACCAGAATCGTGCTGGGCTTTGAGTTTGAGTTTGCCTTCCAGTAGTCGTTCGCGTGACTGAATAACCGCTGGTGGCAACTTGGAGGCTGCCGCCATGACCGTACCAGGACTCGATGTTGGAGAGGAGTGATGGACCGAGTTGTGCTTGGATGAAGTTGGTCGTCTACAGCGCTTCCTCGCCGGTTTCGCCAGTCCGAATGCGAATGGCGTCGCACAGTTCCGTCACGAAAATCTTACCATCGCCGATCTGGCCCGTTTGAGCCGTTTCCAGGATGGTGTCGATCACCGTTTGAAGATTGGCGTCGGTACAGATCACTTCGATCTTCACTTTGGGAACAAAATCAACGGCGTACTCCGTTCCGCGGTAAATCTCGGTGTGCCCCTTCTGCCGGCCGTATCCACGGACTTCATTGACGGTCATGCCATGAATGCCCTTTTCCGTCAAAGCGTTCTTGACATCTTCCAGCTTGAAGTGACGGACGATAGCCTCGATTTTCTTCATCCTCTTTTCTCCCAATGAACCCGGCGAGCTTCAGCAATAACGTGCTCGCTGCGAATCTCGTGCTGTGGATATCCTTGAATCGATGGAACTAAGCCCATCGTGATTCAAGAGGCTCGGCAGATCAGTTCACGCTGTCCGGGCACTGTAAGCACCTGCGAACTCACAGTTTACCTTAGTTAACACAGGCTAGGAATCGGTAGCAAGCTCTTGCAAATTCAAGAGGCTGCCAAAGGCTGGGCCGGCCGCCCAGCCTCAGCCCATGGTGCGATCGGCTCCCAGGCTGCACTTCATTCCGTTCAGACAAAGGCTGGTCCCGCGGGATTCTTGCTCGACAGCAGCGCGTGCCCAATGGGGTCGGAACGGGCCTCAGTCGCCACTTTTAGGTCGTTCCCAAGCACGTTCCGGTACGCCGGCTTGGAAATTTGCATAGCGAGAGGCCGAGAAAAGCAGGTCACTCAAGCGATTGAGAAAGATAATCACCTGGTCACAGTGGGCAACGTCCGGTTCGTGCGCGAGATGGACGATCTCGCGTTCCGCTCGGCGGCAAACGGTTCGGCAAATATGCAGCAGCGACGCAGGACGACAACCACCTGGCAAGATAAAGTGAGATAGGGGCTCCAATTGCCCTTCGAATTCGTCGATGGCCAGCTCCAAATCCGTGATTCGCGACTCGCTCAGCAAACACATCCCATGGGCGACGGGATCTGGAGTTGCCAACTGGGCGCCGATCGAAAACAGGTCGCTCTGTATCTCGACGAGCAACCCAATCAAGCGTTCGGGCCAATCCGTTCCAGTCGTTTCGCTCTGGCCGGGACAGGCGTCTGCCGCAGTCACTGCTGCTCCGGATCCGCTGCCTGTTTGGGCAAGTTCGCTGAGTGCGGTAACCGCTGCTCCCAAGTGGGCGTTCAATTCATCCACTGTTCCGTAGGCTTGAATCCGCGGATGATCTTTCGGTACTCGCGGACCCGCAAACAGCCCCGTCGTACCACTGTCACCAGTTTTCGTATAGATTTTCATGCAATTTCATCCTCGGCCATTGCTTGTGAACGACCTATGAATCGACGTCTTGTCGCTGCGGGAATTCTCTTATTCACCCGCGAACAACCGAAAAGCTTCCTGCTACTCAAGCACCAAGATCGCTGGGATCTCCCCAAAGGCCATGCTGAGCAGGGCGAGGAGTTGCTGCAAACCGCGCTTCGGGAAACCCAGGAGGAGACGGGAATTCCGGCGAAGGATATTTCCGTCGATCCAAATTTTCGCTTCGAGTTGGAATACCCCGTTGTTTCCAAGAGATTCGGAAATCATCAGAAGCAAGTGACCTACTTTCTAGGATTTGTTCCTGAACGTAGGCCGGTCTTGCTGACCGAACATCCTGATTTTCGCTGGTTCACTTGGCCTGCGAGCAAAATCCAAGTTCAGACTATCGACCCACTGTTAGAAGCTGTCAAGCGATACTGGGATGACCACCCCAATTCCAAATGG
>JANSWS010000151.1 GCA_024743355.1 bacterium | reverse complement strand
GTCCTCGGCAATGCCCACGACTTTCTCCTTCAAGGCTCGCGCGTGGCCATCCATGGCCTTCATCAGCCGTTGCACAGGCTGCTTCGTCCACCAGCTGTACTGGGGATCGTAGCCGCTGTAGAATCCGTCGACTTCTCTCAGACATCTCCCCAACTGACGCACGAGTTGGCTGGAACGCAAGGCCTGCAGTCGAGTCTCCGTGTCGCGCTTTTGCTGCTCTTTCTGCGCAAGAGCATGCAGCTCCTGCACCAGCTTCTCCGTCTGTGTGGCTAAGCGGTCGAATTCCTCGGCCAACTGTTGTGAATCGATCGGCCCAACATCCTCCCGATTCTTGCAAATCGCTACCAGCGGCTGCCAATAGGGAATCAGCTGCACCGCCTCCATCTCCAATGCGTGTTCACGCTGAATACGTTCCCGCTGATACTCCAGCTCTGATCGGAGCAGCAGGTAGTCCAACTGGTCATCGCGCTCGAGGCCAGCGAAGTCGCAGACTTTGAGTTTCTTCAGCCACTGGTCCACGATTCTCAGCTGGTAGCGAATCGCTTCCTCGTCCAGAGGAACCCGGTATCGATGCTCCAGCGACTTGACATCGGCGGAATATTGCTCAATCCATTCTCGGACTACTTCCGAGCCAGTCGGTTCAATGGCGATGCAGGCGGGAAACTCGCCCAACGATGCGACCGTACCGGTCAGCACAACTGCCAAGCAGACGCAGCGGAACATGCGATGTTCGGTCGCAAGACAGGCTGTGGAGAGAGCCTGGACGAACGACTTGAGACGATACCGGGTCGAATCAGATAGCATCATGGATGTTGGATCACGATTTTAAAACAGGGAAAATGGCTCTTTCACAGGCCACGACGGTTTGCGTCGCGGATCCAGTGAACAAGCTTGCCACAGTACACGAGGACATCGAACCGTCAAAGAGCAAGGACAGCAAGGACAGCAAGGACACCGATTCGGAATGCCTAGCCGCCATGCAGACCCGCTTCGCTTGTGTCATAATCTCAGCACAAATACACGGGCTTTTATTTTATCTTGGGACGATTTTAGTTCAGAATCCTCATTCCGCGCAAGTTGTCCGCGACTTCTTGGCAATCCTCTTGGAAAACAGGACACAGTTTATGCCAAACATTCAGCACGGGCAGTCGGCCCGACAAGCTCATAATTTCGCCTGCGTCGCCCTACTACAAGTGTCTTTGCTTCATCTGGCCGTGGCGAGCTGGCAGCCGCTAGGGGCGCAGGAACCTTCGGAATCTCCGCCCGTGAGATGGTGGAAAGGGAATCTTCATACCCATTCACTGTGGAGTGACGGCGATGACTTTCCGGAGATGATCGGTGCCTGGTACCGCGAACATGGCTACCATTTTCTGGCCCTGTCGGATCACAACGTACTCAGTGAAGGCCAGCGGTGGATGAAAGTGGCGGAGGTTCACAAGCGGGCGGATGCGGAGATCTTGAACCGCTATGCCGCTCGATTTGGCCAGGCTTGGGTCGAAACTCGGGGAGAGGCTGGAACCGATTCGTATGAAGTTCGCCTCAAGCCTTTGGATGAGTTCGCTCCGTTACTGGAACAAGCGGAAAAATTCATCATGATTCCTGGGGAAGAGATCAGCGACAAAGCAGAAGGCTTACCGGTGCACATGAATGCCACCAACGTGCGCGATCTGATTCAGCCGGTCGGCGGCGCTACCGTGCGTGAATCCATGGAGAATAATCTGCGAGCCGTGCTAGAGCACGAACAACTGACCGGTCGACAGATACTGCCGCATCTCAATCATCCCAATTTTTACTATGCCATCACTGCGGAAGATCTGGCTGCCGTGGTCAAGGAAAGATTCTTTGAAGTCTACAACGGGCATCCGATCGTCAATCATCTAGGCGATGACACGCATATGTCGGTCGAGCAAATGTGGGACGTTGCCAATGCCATTCGCCTGACGCAACTGGATGCCGAACCTCTTCTCGGCATCGCAACGGACGATTCCCACGAATACCATGGACGCAGCGGCGCCCGTCCCGGTCGGGGTTGGGTCATGGTGCAAGCCCAATATCTGACTCCAGAGCATTTGATTCGGGCCATGAAGGCGGGCCGCTTCTATGCCTCCAGCGGCGTCACTCTGACCGACATCGATTTTGATACGAGCTCACAAACGCTGTCCATCGCCATCGAACAAGCTCCCGGAGCGACCTACGAAACAGAATTCATTGCGATCCAAAAGCCGTCCGAAGATGGTAGCTTACCGGAACCGGATGCCATCGGCGTGGTGATGCAAGTCGCCAAGGGAACGCAGGTCAGTTACCAAATGACCGGTTCGGAGCTAATGCTGCGAGCCCGGGTGACCAGTAGCTTGGATCATCCCGACGGATCCTACGAGAATCAAAAACAGCAGGCTTGGACCCAACCCGTTCTGCCGAACTCACCTTAGCCCAGGAAGGCAACGCTGTGCAGTATTTTTGTATGGATTTACAAGCACGAAGCGCCAGCAAGTGTGTACGCGATGGCGACCGAAACTCAGTCACTCGCTCGCGCGTCGTGCTTGTATTTTCGGGCGAGCCGCTCGATACAAAATGCTGCACAGCGTTGCCAGGCAGGAATGCATGAATAGCGAAGTGTTGCATTCGGCCGCCCGCCTTCGCGACTTGCTCGTCGGACAAGGGCGAAAGATCGTTTTTGCCGAGAGTTGTACTGCGGGTCGTTTAGCCGCCAGCTTGGGATGTATACCCGGCATTTCTTCGGTGCTGTGCGGTAGTTTTGTGGTCTATCGCAACGCCAGCAAACAGCAATGGCTGGGCATCGCCGCTGATCTTCTGGACGATCCCGCCGTGGGTCCGGTGAGCCAGCAGGTGACCCAACTGCTTGCGGAGAACAGCCTGAACCGAACCGCTGAAGCCGATGTGGCTCTAGCGATTACCGGCGAGATTGGCCCCTCTTCAGAGCCGTCCATGTCGGGAAAGATTTATTGCAGCGCCCTCCTGCGGAGCTCGGGCAACAGTTGGCATCGTGAATTCCAATTGTCGCTACCTGGGCCCGTGGACGAACGCGATATTGCCGCTCGCAACGCACGTCTGGACGAAGCTTCACAATTGGCTCTGAATGGCCTTTGCGACTTTCTTTTCCAGTGCCCGTGATCCTAGGGGGCGCACTCTGCCCAGGACGGCGAGGCAGACCGCCTGGCCCGGAAGCTACTTGGCTCCCCCCGATTGCAGCCTCATTGATAAGGCTTCCTGCTCAGTACATAATGCGGCGCTTCCCGACCGTGCGCTCGCTCTGAATCACTGTTGTTCAGGTGACCGACGGCTGATTCTCTGCGGAAGCAGCTTGCCGGGCCAAAGCTTAATTCGGGCAGCGCAATCCATCTCTTTCAGGACTGCTGCGCATATGGATGACAAGCTGGCTTACTCCGGCATCACTTTCGACGATGTTCTGCTCGAGCCCAGGCTGAGCGAGTTCATGCCGGCTGACGTGGATGTGTCTACGCAGCTAACGAAAAACATCCGTCTTAAGACTCCCTTTCTATCCAGTCCTATGGATACGGTCACCGAGTCCGAAATGGCTATCGCTCTGGCCAAAGTGGGTGGTCTGGGTGTGATCCACAAGAACCTGAGCATCGAAGCCCAGGCCGAAGAAGTCACCAAAGTGAAGCGGAGCGCGAATGGGATCATCGTAGATCCGGTGACTCTGCTCCCGGACGAGCCGGTGGTGGCAGCCAAACAGCTAATGGATCAGCAGAATGTTTCCGGCATTCCCATCGTCAATGCCGGCGGGCGATTAGCTGGCATTATCACGCGGCGCGATCTTCGTTTTCTCGAAAGCGGTGAAACTCCAATCAAAAACGTCATGACCAAAGAAAATTTGGTCACCGCGCAAGGAAATGTAACGCTTGAGGAAGCTGAGAAGATTTTAACGGATAAAAAGGTGGAGAAGCTTTTGCTGGTTGACGATGAATTTAGACTGACGGGGCTCATCACCATCAAAGACATTGACATGATGAAGCGCTATCCCAATGCATGCAAAGACCGGACAGGTCGGCTGCGAGTTGGGGCGGCAGTCGGTGTTTTTGATTATGAGCGTGCCGAGCAATTGATCGAACGTGGTGTCGACCTGCTGACTGTAGATTCGGCTCATGGTCATTCCTCCAACGTGTTGGAGACAGTGCGTGAGATCAAAAGACGGTGGGACATCGATTTGATTGCCGGGAATATCGCCACTTACGAAGGTTGCCGCGATCTGATCGAGGCCGGAACGGATGCCGTCAAGGTTGGCATTGGTCCTGGATCGATTTGCACGACGCGCGTGATTTCTGGAGTGGGTGTACCTCAGATCACGGCTGTCTACAACGCGGCCCGGGCTGCAGAGCCGGCCGGAGTCCCAATTGTGGCGGACGGAGGCATTCGCTTTAGCGGAGATATTACCAAAGCCATCGCGGCCGGCGCCAGTGCCGTCATGATCGGTGGCTTGTTTGCTGGGTTAGCGGAAAGTCCCGGACGAACGATCCTCTACCAAGGACGAACCTTCAAGGTTTATCGCGGAATGGGATCACTCGGGGCCATGGTCAAAGGATCGAGTGAGAGGTACCGGCAAGCCGGCCAGGAAAATCTGGTCAAGCTGGTACCGGAAGGTGTGGAGGGACGAGTTCCCTTCAAAGGACAACTTGCCGACTTCGTTTATCAACTGGTCGGCGGCCTGCGAGCAGGCATGGGTTACTGCGGTACCCGAAACATTGAAGAGCTTCGTAAGGATGCGAAGTTCATTAAGATCTCAGCTGCAACTGTCAGGGAGAATCACCCGCATGACATTGCTATCACGCAAGAAGCACCTAACTACAGCCCGGACTACAACTCGGGAGATAGCAACTAGCTGCCACGAACGCGGAAGTGTTCTACAGACCGCCGCTGAGAGAAGCCGTCACGCGCGACGCCGTCTGATGGCTTTACTGTTGGCCGGATTAGCCAGTAGTTTGACACAGCCTGTATTGCACGCTCAACAATCCGCATGGCAGCCGACGCGGATGCCTGCCCAGACGCGGGCTCAACACATTTCCTCGGCACCCATCACTCGACCGGTAGTCGCCGTTTCCAATTACCATAACGGCGCCATGGTCGAATCTGCCTCGCACGCCGTCCGCGTCAGCGACCATCCGCCCTCGCCGAACGAAAATCAAACCGGGCGAGTACTGCGTTGGAAGAGCCAAGAGCCGGTTGCCACGTCGCCGAATAGCAACGAATTGGCGACCCGCGCGCAGGCTTCCGATGGCCGGTTCTCCGCACAAAATGTTTTTGATGAGCGTCGCGTACATCATCCGGGCGACAATCCGCTGCGGGCGGCGGATTCGGCAGTGCAACTCGCTCAACATCAAGAGCCGCTTCCCTCCGACTACAACAACAATCCCTTCGTAGATGACGTACCGCCAGCCCCACGCATGATGCCCCCGATGAATCCACCGGCGATGAATCCAACGTCTCCGACGCATCAGGGTATGCCTGTGTTTGACGACACGCCTGCCTATCGCCAGGCAAGTCCTGTCGCACCCCAACAATCGAGAGCTTACGCCTCGCAAGGACAGACCTATCGTCAAGCTCCACCCAGCTATCAACGATCGACATCTGCCAACTCACCTGGGGCTAGCGTGCGTCCTCCAGTTTCGGTTGCCACCCCGCGTCCCACAGCCGTCTATCAGCAAGAACCGACGACGCCACCAGGCGGATTAGACTTGCCACGCGGGGAATTTGGGGTACCGCAACAAGAACCTGGTTTCTCACCCAGCGATTTGACATTGCCACCATCCGAAATCGAGTCGTTGAATCTGCCGCCGGATTTGCAGGATTCCGAGATGCAGCAAATCGCGCCTCCTCTGCCTGACCCGCTCGACGAGCCAGAACCAGCACCCGTACCGGGCAATACAATTCCTGATCCACGTGATCAGGAATCGGAAATGCGAGCCAATCCATTTAGCGACAACGATGCGGCCAACACGCGCGGCCAATTTGATTTCGAGGATGATTCCGATCTAGCTTTACCTGGTCCGGATGATATTGCTGGCAGCATTACCTGCAACGAGCTTCGCGAGCGGGTCCGTTCACGACCATTGACCGAAGTCAGCCTGGACGTCTCACCCAATTATGGCGAGGGCATGCGATCGGTTCGCAAGGATACCGAGCAGGAGAGACTTGAATTTGCTGCGAATTCGCGCGTCCGTGACTGGACAAATTACCGAGGAGAGCGGATTGCCACGGGCAGATTGATCGATCTCCGAAACGATAAAGTCGTTCTGGATATTGACGGTCGGGAACGGGAGATCGCTGTCAACGATTTGAGTGATTCGGACATCGCTTATGTGGGCGATGCATGGAACATTCCGCTGAAGTGCGGAACCGGAAACGACGCTTACGCGGGCCGTAGTTTTGTTCCAGCCTCCGTACAATGGAAAGCTCCCGGACACTGTCATAAGCCACTGTATTTCGACGAAGTGCAGCTCGAGAGATACGGGCATGACGCGGGTCCGGTGGTGCAACCGTTGATCAGCACCGCTCATTTCTTTGCCAATATTGCAGTTCTGCCATACAAGATGGGCATCCATCCTCCGCACGAGTGCCAGTACTCGTTGGGCTACATCCGCCCTGGAAATTGCGCCCCCTACATGCTGCAGCCAATTCCCATCAGTTTGCGTGGTGCGGCTGTGCAAGCCGGGGTCGTCTCTGGTGCGGCCGCTCTGATTCCGTAGAATGTCGCCCCTGTGTTTCAACCCATCGGCAAACACCGAGCCGCTCGACGCACACTGCAGTGTGTGGCGAGCGGCTTGGTTGCGTTTCATGCTGGTTGCCGTAGTAGCGAACTGAATCTTCTAAAACCGAATCGATGCTGGACAACGCTCCCTTTCTTTCTCATCAACACCGCTCGCTGACGATCGAGGGGTTTTCCCGAGCCGCTGTACAGAGCTACTGGAGGATCCCAGAACTCAAGCTGGGATTTGACCTGGGAGCCCAGCCCTGGGATTTCATGGGCACTGCCAGCTGGGCGGTTACGCACGGTCATCTGGATCATATCGCCGCATTGCCCGTTTACATCGCCCGCCGTCGCATGATGAAAATGGAACCGCCCATGATCTACATTCCGGAAAATATTCTGCCCGGGGTGGAAGGTATGCTGCGAGCCTTTTCGCGTCTGGATCGAGGGCGATTGCCCTGTGAATTCTGCCCGGTTCAAGCTGGCGATGAGATCGAGCTTTCTCGCGAACTAGTAATGACTGTTCATCGGACGACGCATACGGTTCCCAGTGTAGGCTATATCGTGTGGGAGAGACGCAAGAAGCTGAAACCTGAATACCAGGCTTTAAGCGGCCCCCAAATTCGCGATCTGAGAATGGCGGGTACGGAAGTGACAGCCGAAACCCGCATTCCCGTGCTAGCATACACGGGCGACACCAGCCCCGGCGGTTTGGATCAGAACCCGGCCTTTTATCAGGCGCAGATCCTGATCACGGAAATGACCTTTGTTGCTCCCAAGCATCGCAAAGAAAAAATCCACAAACACGGACACATGCATTTGGATGATTTCGTTCAGCGCGAAAGCGACTTCAAGAATGAGTTGATCATCGCGGCCCATTTTAGTGTCCGCTATAACTCCCGTCAGATTCATCGCGCCGTCGAGAAAAAACTCCCCGGACTCATGAACGGTCGGCTCAAATTGTGGGTCTAGTCGGACCGCCTTCCTCTTCGGTTGTATTCACCCCTTGGCTCAGAGAGAATTGTGGGTCGATTCCTCGGCATCTCCCACACCCTGTCAGAGTTCTCCGCCATGACGAAATCCATGCTCGCAGTCGGTCTACTTTGGCTCGCCTCCAGCGGATGGCAAGTCCAGGTTCGCGGTGACGAAGTCGCCAGCGGACAACGACGTCCAGCGGACAACCCAAAGGAATTGAGATACTGGCTGGAGAACATGGCGGTTCACCATCATTTCAGCCTGGCAGAGATCGAAGCCGTCACCGGACTTGTCCCAAGCGCGATTCAACAACGTCTCACCGAGTTCGGTATACCCGAGACGCCGCTCATAGAGCGTCCCAAAGATCGCCTCTTCGTCTTGCCATACCCTGGCGGCAGGCATCCTCGGATTGGCTTTCGCGAGGGTGCCATCGCACCGCAACGCGACACCAAGCTCAGCGTTTTTTGTCCCTGGGATGCGAAGAGCTATGTTGTGCTGGATGTACCCGCAGCCATCTGGTCAGACCTGGGACTGACGTATCTGGCACATACGCACATCGATACGATTTGGACTCGAACCGAGCAAACTCTTGAGCCGCTGGAGTGGCAAGGAGATACAGCGGGATATTATTCAAGGCGGCGTCTGCCCAACGGTATTGAATTCGGTGTTCAGGTGATTCCTCAGCAGGATCATCTGGAAATGTCGATGTGGCTCAAGAACGGAACGGATGCGACGCTCACCGATCTGAGGGTTCAAAATTGCATCATGCTCAAGGGAGCCGAAGGTTTTGAGGCTCAGTCGAACAGCCACAAATTCTTTGACGGATCCTACGCCTACTGCCGCGCCTCTGGTACCGATCGTTGGATCATCACTGCTTGGGATCCCCTGCATCGCAATTGGGGCAATGAGAAATGCCCTTGCCTGCATTCGGATCCCAAATTTGACGATTGCCAGCCTGGCGAGACTCAATGGCTTCGCGGCTGGCTGTCGTTTTATGAAGGTGCGGATATCCAGGCGGAACTGGAGAGGATCGAGAACCTGCGATGGCGTGAGCGCGAGATCCGCTTCTTAACTTCCCGCATCCAGGGAACGGTGGTCGATGCGGAAACCGGGCAACTTCTCCCAAGCCGGTTATACGTTCAGAATGTAGTTAGCGGTGAGTACTTCTTTGCCGAGGCTTCAGATCCGGCTGGGTCTGCCATCATTTACGACAAGAGCAGATCTGAAGACAGCATTGAGCGTCACACGACGCTCTCACCTCATGCATTCGCATTGCAACTGCCGCCCGGGGAATATCGATTGACGGCAATTCATGGGCAGCAATATCTCCCCGCTTCGCAAGTGATTCGAGTTCCGGGTCAGCAGTCGCCTGTTGAATTGCGCATGCAGCGGATAGTCGATATGAGCAAGCGCGGCTGGTATTCGGGAGACACGCATGTTCACCGGGAACTGGACGAACTGCCCAACCTGCTTTTGGCCGAAGACCTCAACGTCGCTTTGCCACTGGTATTTTGGGTTCGCGACAGCCGTGAGACTCCTCGCCGATCATCCGAAGTCTCGGTGGTGCCTGAGCCGGTCTACGTCGATGAGCGACACGTTTACTATCCGATGAACACCGAGTATGAAATCTTCACGGTTGACGGGCAAAGACATACACAGGGTGCTGTGTTTGTCCTGCACCACCAACAGCCTTTTGATCTGGCCGCACCCCCGGTCGAAGACGTTGCCCGCGACGCTCGCAAGCAGGGAGCGTTGCTCGACTTGGACAAACACTCTTGGAATTGGTCCGCGATGATCGTGCCCATGATGAATGTCGACTTGTTCGAGCTGAGCAATAACCATCATTGGCGTACGAATTTTGGATTCCCGAATTGGACCCTGGAAAACGCCCCGCAGGATTGGCCCGAAATCGAATTCGATACTCGCGGCTTTACCGAGCGGGGGTGGACGGAATTTGGCTTTCAGAGCTACTACAGTTTTCTCAACTGTGGCTTTCGCATGCGTGTTTCCGCAGGCACGGCTTCTGGAGTGCATCCGGTGCCCTTGGGGTATGGCCGCGTCTACGCGCATGTCTCCGCACCATTCTCGCTGGAAGCCTGGATGGCCAGCTTGAACGCGGGGCATAGCTTCGTTTCCCAAGGTCCGCTGCTAGACCTTCGATTTAACGGCGAGTTGCCAGGCACCACCTGGACCCACGCTCAACCAACAACCAAGCTCCATATTCAGGGTGATATTTTCTCTGCGAACCCTTTGACCGTTGTGGAAGTCATTCGAAACGGGATCGCCGAGAGCATCGGCTTCAATTCCGAGCCCTTGCCACAAGGCGGCTTCCAGACGCAACTGGACGAACAACTGGAACTATCAGGCAGCGTTTGGCTCGCGGTGCGTTGCTTTGAAAACACCGCCACTTCAGCAAATCAGAACAAAACCGTTTTCGCTCACACCAACCCGGTGTTTGTTGACGTACCAGAGCTGCCTCTCTATCCCAGAGAACGCGACGTGCGTTACTTTCTGGAACGTACTCAAGCCGAATTGATCAGAAACCAAGACATCTTGAGCGAGAGTGCTTTGGAAGAATACAGGCGGGTAGAAAAAGTTTACCAACGCCTCTTACAATCCTCGCGCAATAGCCCCAGCGAGAATTGATTCCAGGCCCGAACTGATTCTGCAGTACGCAACGCACGTGACAATGCTGGGGGTAGCTCAAGGCACGAAAAAACCCCGTTGGCCGTCAAGCGACGATCAACGGGGCCGGAACAGAGAAGAGGCCGATAAAAAGTTGGTGCTGCGAGAATAATCTAATATTCATCTGCGCCGTATTCGCAACGTTATTCATCTTACCAACTTTCTGCCGCATGTCCACTATTTATGGTCAGCCCGGCATGCGCCGATCCCCCCTGATGCTGGTATAAATGCGGGGCCGCTGAAAGCCAACCGCCCAAAAAACCAGGCATTTTCTGAAAAACGGCACCGCAGGCCGCAGCAAACCACCTCTGTCTGAGTCGACAGCCCCGCCAGCTTTGCCACAATAGCACCCTACTCCTCATCACGGATCGTTCGAGAACGGATCGCTTGAAAACGTATCCCCGGAGCAGGTTGTTTTGGAATTCGGCAAACTAAGCACTCCGAATCTCTTGCCCACCGAAAAGGGGGAAGGGTCAGTCCTTAATCGGAAACAGATATATGAGCGATCACCCGCCCGAATTCCACCAGCAGACCATCGATGCCAATTTGCAAGATGATTTGAGTCAGATCATGCGTTTGGCGGTGCGCGAAGATCTGGATCGAGGATTCGACCTGACCACAGTTGCCTTGGTGCCCGCCGCAGTTCAGGCTTCTGCCGCCATTGTCGCACGACGCAATGGCGTAGCGGCCGGGATCAGCTTGTTACCGATGATGCTGGAGGAACTGGATGCAGAGCTCGAGGCCAAGCTACTGATTTCAGATGCTGAACACTTTTCTGCCTCGCAATCCTTGGCAGTTTTGCATGGCAATGCTCGCGACCTTCTCACTTGTGAGCGCATACTGCTCAACACCCTGGGCAGAATGTGTGGTATCGCGACTTTCACCCACCAGCATGTGGAGCAATTGGAGGGACTTCGCGCTAAACTCTACGACACCCGCAAAACGACCCCGGGCTTTCGTAGGCTGGAGAAGTATGCGGTCCGCTGCGGCGGAGGCACGAATCATCGCAGCGGTCTCTACGAGGCGATTATGATCAAAGACAATCATCTCGCGTTGCGTGCTCAAGTCACCGACGCTGTCTCGACCTTGGCGGAGGCGGTAGTCATGGCGCGAGAATTCCTGGCCGGCCAAAGTGGTTTACCATCCGGGGTCATCGTGGAGGTTGAAGTGGACTCGCTCGAGCAATTTCAGGAACTTCTCCCCGCCGGGCCAGATATCATTCTGCTGGACAATATGAACACCGAACAGTTGAGCAGAGCCGTAGAAATTCGCGACGCCGTGAATCCTTCGATCCAACTCGAGGCTTCGGGCGGAATTAACCTGGCCACTTTGCGTGCCGTGGGAGAAACCGGAGTCGATCGCATCAGCCTGGGTGCTCTCACACATTCGGCCGTCAACCTGGATCTGGGGCTCGATTGGCTTCTCGACGGCAATCGGCAAGTAGGGCTGATGCCAGAAGGCTGATACATCATGGGGCAAAGACCCAACCTGCGAAATGGCAAGTCCGGCGCGGCGATTGCCATGGGCCTGTTCTTATTGAGTATGGTCTCGATATCTGCTGCCTTGCGGTGGGCATATCCGGGCGGCTCCCAGCGTCTGGTGCAAACGTTGGCGGATTATAAATTTCGCGACGACTCGCTCGAGGAAAATCCCCCAACGCGACAAGCTCTGCCGAAGCTCAAAGACTGGAATTTCGTGGAAGACTTGGGAATCGAGATCGCCCAGTTTGAAACGGTATTCTGGGAACCCGAAGATACGACTTCGTTGCGGGAATGGCTGTCAGCCAGTGAAGCGGTGCAGGGCGGCGATGTGCTAGAAATCGGCACCGGATCAGGACTGATTGCGATTGCCTGTTTGCTTCACGGTGCCGCCCGCGTGGTAGCCACCGATATTAACCCCAACGCAATTGCCAACGCGGGTTACAATGCCCAACACTTGAGACTGGAGCAACGATTGGAAACACGGCTGGTTGAAGCCGATAATCCCGGGCCTTTCGCGGTGATTCAGCAGGGCGAGAAATTCGATCTCATCATTTCCAATCCTCCGTGGGAAGATGCCGAGGTCAATGAGGTTGCCGCCCATGCCTTGTACGATCCCGATTTCGCCTTGCTGGATGGATTGTTGGAGCATTCCGCTGCCCATCTCCGCGAACACGGAAGTCTGCTTCTGGCTTACGGCGCGAAACAGGCTATTGAAAGGATTCTGCTGCGCGGGCCGGAGCTTGGTTGGCAAATCACGCAAGCTGACGCGCGGCAACTGTCCGAACTGCCCGAGGTATTTGTGCCGGGAATGCTGTTGGTCCTGACCCCACAAACCGAGACAGGGAAACAGCAAGAGTCTGGCGCGGATTAAGCAGGATTGCTCAGCGCTGCCCGCCGTGCGGGTTTGGCGACGACCTTGATGAGCGGAACCGTTGTCGGTCCTCCATGAAAAGTGCGACCGGTTTCCAGATAATGGTCGAACACAAACGCTCCATGCTTGGCATTGCCCGCACGTAGACACCTGAGGATTGCCGGGTGGCCGCACTCAGGACACTGAACTCGCAAGCCATGACTGTCCAAAATCTGATGTACCAGCTTGGCAAAAGCCTGGTTCTCCGACAGCGACTCAAACGACCAGCCGTGGAATTGTTGCAATCTGGCCTCGATGCTGCGAACGATCTGCATCTGCATGGCTCGGATCTCTTCCGACAGTTGCTGGATCTGGTCAACTGCTTGTTTCAACGTCGGCTTGGGCATCGACATCCGACTTCGAAGCCCTCCGTAAACCCGGTCAGCGATCAAGCGGATCGCTTTCAAATAGAGATGCTTCTCGGCTTTGGAGAGCGGCTTTGAGAGCTTGGCCAATACAATTTCCAGCAGGGCAACGGGCTCGCCGGAGTGTAATACAGGCCCAAACACCAAAGCGTGCTCAGTAGGATTTTCTGACTCGATTGCCTGACGCAATTTTCCGGTGGGCTCAGCCAGCATAGGCTGCCGTTGCTGCCAGGCGATTTGCACCAGCCGCTCATGCTTTCGCTGCTCGGTGACGGTGCTGACAACGGACTCCATTCGGTAACGAATTCCAAAGACAGCCCCAGGCGCGCCTGCTGCTTTCATCCAGGCGACAGCGGCCACTCCGCCAAATAGCGCTGTCAATTCCGGCAACAGTGCTTCCAAAAAGGACTGCAGGGGAAGATCTCCGTCGATCAGCTGAGCCAGTTTCTGAACCTCCGTAGCTGCGGCGTTTTCCCGAACGAAGGGCAATTCATCCAGGGCTTCTTGGAGGATCTGAATATCCATCTTCTGGCTGCTTGTTGGGAGAGGACAGTTTGGCTGTCTTGAGTGGTTTGGCTTGGACGGCTCGCGGGCTCAGGCTGCATGCGGATCCCACACCCGAATGCTTCCAGCTCCGATCTTAGTCACTTCGATCTTAATAACGTGGAGTCACTTCGATCTTAGTCATCGGCGGCCCAACACCATCAGGTCAGCCAGTTTCAGAGAAGTGAGCCCTACCATATTCGACTTGGCACCGACTTCGTTCCGCAACGTGTCCGAGGCAGGGGGTAAAACCTTTTTGACCGAGGCAAGCTTCCCCCGGGGTGGAAACTCAAACCTCTGGTGGCAGCTTCGATGCCAGCCGAGATCCTAAAGTTCCAGCATTCTGGGTGGCACGAAATATCGAAAAATTCACCTCGAAGGTATTTTCCTGGCGCCTCGCACTTGTTTATACTCTTTGTTATTACGCGGGGCAAGCGAGGGCCGAATGATGCTGCTTTTCCCGCGTCGGACCCTATAAAACTGCCCGCAAATGCGGAACTTTTGTTTGCCCGCCGTCTCGAATGACTAATACTAAACTGCTGTTCGAGCGGTATAACCACGATGTTCGGATCACCTGCGGTCGCTTTGCAGGCAAAATGTAGCCGGCGATTCTGGCGATTCGATCTGGCTCCGTTTAACAATCAATAAATCAACAAACGAATTCACCAACGCGTTCTTGGGAACGGCAGAATTGGGCCCGTCGATTGGCAGTGCCTGGAAGCCACTCGGATGAAATGCCGCTCGTGCTGCAATTTGGGCCCACTAGAGGTTGTCAACGATCCCTGCTGAATTCCCAGTTGCAATTACTGCCCCAAGCCAACTATTCCGATCGAAGGCTGTATGTCGACCACACCATCCCAAGAAACGGTTGAACAAACAAAACAGCAGATCCGTGCTCTGATCAACGAGATTGCTGAGTTATCTCGTTCGGAGACTCCCGCGGAGGATTATTATCCAGCGGTTCTAAAGCGGGTGGTGGATGCTCTGGCCGCTGTGGGGGGCGCTGTCTGGCTGCTCGATGAAGCAGGGGCGCTCAAGTTAAGCTACCAGATCAATGTCAACCAGGAACTCCTGCAGGCCGAGAACGACGACGCGGTCAAACACGGCAAATTACTGACGCGATTATTCGCCCGCGGGCAATCGGAGTTGATTCCGCCGCATTCCATGTTGGGTGAGGACCAAAGCGAGGGCAACCCGTCGCAATATCTTCTGGTGGTTTCACCCTTGGCCAGCGGCCAGCAGAGAGCCGGGCTGATTGAAGTCTTTCAACGTCCGAACTCGGCCCCGAATATCCAGCGAGGTTATCTCCGCTTTCTGGATCAGATGGCCGGTCTGATTGGCGAGTGGCTGAAGGGGAAAACCCTTCAAAAGGTTTCCGATCGGCAATTGATGTGGCAGAAGGCCGACCACTTTGCCCGCCTGGCTCATGACAATTTGGAACTGCGTGACACGGCCTTCACCATCGCCAACGAAGGCCGTCAATTGATCGGATGCGACCGTGTCAGCGTTGCCATCAAGAAGGGACGCAAGTGCAAGGTACAGTCGATCTCAGGTCAAGACACGATCGAAAACCGATCCAATATCGTTTCGGCTCTCAATCGGCTGGCGACTCGCGTTGTCTCTGCCGGTGAGTCCCTATGGTATGACGGCTCGCTGGTCGATCTGCCTCCGCAGCTGGAAGAGGCCATCGAAGACTACGTTGATTTGTCCCACGGCAGGTCCATTGCCGTGTTACCCATTCGCCGCCCGGAGAAGCTGGTTGAGGGTGATGTCAAATCGAAGGAAAGCACACTTAACGAGGATACCAGCAAGCGCGAAATCATCGGGGCCCTGATCGTCGAACAAATCGAAAGTCAGGTATCGCAGGAAGACCTGCGGGCTCGCTGCGATTTAGTGTATGAGCATGCCGCCCGAGCCTTGAACAACTCGATGACTCACAGCGATTTGTTCCTGATGCCTCTCTGGCGCTTTCTCGGTCGCGCAACCTGGCTGTTCAAAGGCTCCGCGTTGCCGAAAACACTGGCAGTCCTGTCTCTGATTACAGCCGCGCTATTGGCCATGTTTCTGATCAAGATCAATCATGACTTGGAGGCCAATGGCACGCTCGAACCCACGATTAAGCGGCAAGTCTTCGCTCACGTCAACGGCGAAGTCGAGGAAGTCTATGTCGACCATGGTCAAGATGTTGAGGCCGGCATGCCGCTGGTCAAGCTACGCAACCGCGAACTGGAAGTCGAGATTACCGGTCTGCTAGGACAAATTGACGAAACCAAACAGCAAATCGCCACGCTGAGCGCCTTGATTCTGCGAGCCAAGGACGATCCACTCGAACGCAACCGCTTAGACGGTGATCAGGCAGAGCAGCAGGTGCGACTGCAGATCTTGGAAGCTCAACTCGCACTACAGCGTGAAAAAGAAGAGCAACTGATTCGCCGCAGCCCGATCAGCGGCACGGTGATGGATTGGGATTTGAACGAAAACCTGCGAGCTCGCCCGGTAGTTATCGGTCAGGTTCTGGTGAATATCGCGGATCCATCGGGCGACTGGGAACTTGCCTTAAACAT
>JANSWS010000793.1 GCA_024743355.1 bacterium | reverse complement strand
CTTCAGTACTCGGACGCCGCCGGCAAGACCTCCGAACAGACGCTGGCCTTCCCCGAGAATCCTAACGGATCGGATATGAATGTAGCCGGCATTTGCGATCCATCGGGTCGCATCCTGGGCTTAATGCCCCACCCCGAACGGCACATTGACCCAACTCAACATCCAGCCTGGACGCGAAGAGTCGAGCAACCCGAGTTTGGAGATGGTCACAAGCTATTTGAGAATGCGGTTGCGTTCTTTGCCTGAGCTGCGCGAAAACTTATCCAGCAGTACCTGGCCATTAGCGTCAACGCATAACGCACGGGGAAATCAAGCGTGAAGTTTCCGCGCCCAGCTAAAGGCGGGATGGCGGCCAATGCTCAAAATCTGATAAGTTACTGCTTACCAGGTCATCAGCTGCATACTTGTTGGAGTTCTAATCGGATGCTTAAGCACAAACGCGTTGACAGTCGGTTCTATGCGGTTCTTTGCTTGGCCATCGGCTGCCTGTTTTCGCCGCCGTTGGTGGCAGATGAATTGGAAGACACGGCCCTGAGCATTGCTCCGAGTGATGTCGCGTTTTTCTCAACCAGTGTCAATTTGCAACAATCCTGGCGGGATTTTGTCGAGAGCCGGTTCTTGGCTCGGCTAAGGGCTGTGCCGTATATCCAAGAATTGGAGGCCGAGTTCGACCGGCAATGGGAAGATCCAGAAGGCCAACTGGCGGAAGCCAAGGCTTGGATCAAAAGTCCCAATATCCAAAATCTGCTCAAGCTGGGCCAGGAGATGCTGAGCGATGAAACTTTCGTTTTCGGTAGCGATCAATGGTGCGATACCATTGAAGGTATCGTCGATCTGCAAAATCGGGTCGTTGACCGCATGTCCGCGGGCCCAGAGGCCGCCCAAGAATTCTTGATGGAACTGACTCAAGAGGATATCGGTCGAATTCGTGTCCCGGACACCGTGTTTGGATTCCGTATCAACGACGTCGATAACGCTCAGCTGCAATTAGATGCTCTGGAAGCCATCGTCCGCTTGGGAGGTAGCCAAGTCGAAGAGGCGCGGGTTTTCCTTGATAGGCTCAAACGCAGCGAGCTCAAGGACGGGCAAACACTCTCCCTCACCCTCGATCCCAGCATGATTCCGCTGGACACCATACCAGCTCCAGCCAGCGAAATGGCGCAGAGGATCGTGGACTTGTTGGAAGGCCGACAATTCAGCTTCGCTTTGGGCGTGAAATCCAAAATGCT
>JANSWS010000207.1 GCA_024743355.1 bacterium | reverse complement strand
TCACATGTCGATGCTGCAAAGCAAACGCATCGTTGAAGCAGCGCTGCGCAAAGAAAGCTTGGATCAGATTCCGTCGATTGCAAGCAAGCTCGACGAAGATGAGGCAGCTGTTGATTACGTACTAGACAACCTCAAAGTTTCTCGAGGTGGCGAGGGCGCCGCCCGCAACGCCAGGGTGCTCTCGGTTGTGTTTCGTCACACGGATGCTCAGGATTGCCAGAGGGTCACAGCTGCAATCTTGGACGAATACAGAGAGTTCGTTGCGGAGAAGTTTCGCGATGTGAATGAAGAGGCTGTAGGATTGATTGACCGGGCTCGACTTGAATTGGAATCGGATATTGAAAAGCTTTCCAATGACTATCGTGAATTTCGAAATGATGTTCCCCTCCTATCAGCAACCGAGGGTGGAGCCAATGTTTATGCGATGCAATATGAGACGCTTTCTAATGAACTTTCGGCATTGACAATTAACATCGACGAGTCTCGCGGCCGGTTGTCTTTGGTAAAGGATCAACTGAAGCGTTTGGGCGACGCGGATGCGCATCAAATAGAAAAGCTGGCATTGATTGACGAGCAGAATGCCGCGCGTCTTGGCATTTTGGTAACGGTCGAGCGGGGTGAATCTCAAACGGCAGCTTTTCAAGCTTTGCAGCCGGAGCGTATTGCGGGAGCAACATCCGAATATAACTCTCTGCTGACCCTGAAGAGTCAGTTGGCCCACGCCATGCAGGAACATGGCCCGAAACATCCGGCCGTAACAAAATTGCAATCTCAGATAAATGAAATGGATGCGTTTCTCAGAGATCGACAGGGTGTTTTGGGGGTGAACGACGCAGATGCAATGTTGACCCCAGACGATGTCATGGGAGCCTACGTGCGTTTGCTGGAAAACGATCTAACAGCCTTAGAGATGCGGCGTGCGGAATTAGTGAAGCAGATCGCCTGGGTGGAAGGGAAGGCCAAGGAGTTGGTTGATTACGAATTGGAAGATGAACAGAGAATTCGCGAGATGGCGCGTAGTGAGGAACTCTATGATTCCATCGTGAGTCGGTTAAAAGATATCAATATGCAAAAGGATGCTTCGGGATTGATTCAGGAAGTGATTGAAGAACCTGAAGTTGGAAAGAAGGTGGCCCCGAAGCCCGTCCTCGCCGCCGCGATTTCAGTGTTTGTAGCAACGCTGTTATCAGGTTTGTCGCTAACGCTCTCGGAGCTAACCGATCGAAAAGTCCATTCCGCGCGGGAGTTTGAGGGAATCTATCAGGCAAAAGTTATCAGTCACCTGCCGGATCTGGAGAGTGATCGTGATGCACGGTTGTCTCTGCGGAAGGTCGCTGCGGGAAATCCGCAGGTTTCGCCTTATGTAATTTGCCTGCATGACAGAAAGTCTCGCATGAGCGAAGCGTTTCGGGCAATTCGCACCCAATTGCTGCTCAAGCTCAATCTCGAGCGGAAAGTAGTCGCAGTTAGCAGCCCGAATCCAGGAGATGGAAAGTCTACTGTGAGTGCAAACCTTGCGGTGTCTTTGGCACAATCGGGTAAGTCGGTTCTTCTGATCGATTGCGATTTGCGAAGGCCTGCCGTGCATACAATTTTCGGTCTTTCCAATGGAGTTGGGCTATCGAACGTTTTGACGGAAGAAGTCGATTTTCAAGATGCATTTCAGGGTGGGGTTACGGAAAATCTAAGCCTATTGACCGCAGGTCCGTCGCCGGAAAGTCCTGCCGAGCTGCTTTGTTCCGAAAGGTTTCGTGGTCTACTGGAGGTGTTGAAGCATAAGTTTGACGTAGTATTGCTGGATTGCCCGCCCATGTTGGCGGTAACGGATCCCACGATAATCGCCTCTTTAGTAGACAGTGTTTTGCTGGTAACAACTTGCCTGGACGTTCGTGGGCAACCGAAGGCAAGGCAATGCAATCGCATATTGGAGTCATGCGGTGCGAGCGTTGCCGGAATTATCGTGAATCGTACAAGCAAGAATGACACCAGCTACGATCATGATAATTATGACGGCGACTATGCTGAGTACTTGGAGTATGCATAACAATTACTCCATTTTCTTACAGTGACCGACTTTCCGTCTCCTATTTATAACTGAGCGTGGGATGTCGGAAAGAATTTGTCTGGCAAGGTCCAATTGCCCTACGCTTTATTGCGTAGAGCAGAGTTGTGTCATGCGATCCATCATGACATTATTGTGCGGTTGGTAATTGCAAAGATATTCGCTGCTTGCGGTGGTCTAAAGAACTAATGTTCGTCCACGGAACATGGAGGTCGAACTTTCTCCTTTTGTGACTGGCCTATTGATGAGCGGTTTCTGGCTTGAATCCAGCAACGGTTCGGTTGCCTTTCCTTGCCAAGATGCACGCAGTGTGCCCCCCAGCAAGCGACCGGATTTGGAGCGAAAGATGGTCTTTTTCGAGAAAGACTTTCAGCAGGTTAAGTTTTGTAGCCTTGGGGATCTTCCGAGGGAAGCAGAACTTCTTTTCGAGGCCCAATCGCATCCAAGTGCACTCACTCAGTTGTACGTGAGCGCTGAGAATAACAAAGTGGTTATCGCCTCGGATGCAGAGTCGGCGCTCGACCACGCTAAGCCTCTTGCGCTGTCGCAATTGGATCCACTGTCGATAAGCTCCTTGCTGGGCAGGCACGTTGCACCACTTCCCGGTACGGCCTATCGCAATCTAAAGCGGCTTAATTATGCGGATCGCGTTAAGGTATATACAAGTGCTCAGCAGGGATTTGTCGTCATCAGCGACGAGTTTCCCTATTTCGAAAGGCTGAATCGGCAGCAAAGCGAACCGTCGACGCACAAGTTGTTCGAACTGCTTGTTAACGCTGTAGAGCGTCAACTGGATGATCGAGATACCATTCTGTTGCTGAGTTCAGGGAAAGACTCGATCAGTGTGTTGTTGGCAATGGTTGAATTGGGTATTCAGCCTCGATTGACGGCAGTGACCTACGCTAATGATCGCGATTCAGAAGAAAGCGCCTACGCGTCCAGTCTTTGCAGGCAACTTGGGGTCCGTCACGAAACCTTTATTAACGATCGTCCGAGTTGCCGAATAACGCCACTATTGAATCGCTACTTTCAGGAGTTAGCCGAGCCATGTATGGATCGAGTTCTAATCGCCATGCTGCAGGTAGCGGATCATTTTGGGCTGCAACAAGTCAATATTGTGGACGGGACTGGCAATGATGCCTACGCAGGACAGATTCCGACTCGAGGTCAGCAGGTAAAATTGGCTCTCTCCCGAATGACCCGAATAAATCGGCTTCCCCTGAGCAAATTGGCTTCACCCGCCTGTCCCTATCAGTGGCTCTTCTTAAACGAGGCGGAGCTGTTTTTGGAAGACGCCAATCTCATGAAAGAGCAGCTCAGTAAGATTTTGTGGTCGCCCTGTGATCCATCGGTTTTTTGGAGCGATCTAGCCAACAAAAGCTCATTCCAAGACGATAGTGACCTTAAAGCGTATGTCAGGTGCAAGTTCATGGACGGCCAGACTTACCAAGATCGGACTCGAAGTTTGGCAAAGCTTACCGATTCAAGACCCGTCCTGCCCTGGTGCGATGAATCCATTGCCGACTATGTTTTTAATTTGCCCAAAGAGCACAAATACGACAAACAGCAGCAGTTGAATAAGATCTTAATTCGTCAGATGCTCCAAGAACGCATCAATTACCCGTGTGAGACTTTGAAAAAGCGTTCGTTCTCATTTAGGTTTCGCCCGTTTTACGAAAAGAATAAAGAATGGGTTTTTGAAGAGATTTTGCAGTGTCCCCTGATTTCCGATTCGGGGCGGAGATACGTCGAGCACATCAGGCAGCGAGAGTCTAGCGAAAGGTGGCTGGTGATAGCGCAGTTGTTATTCCAACTCGCTGGTTGGGCAAATCATTGTCGCTTCTTACGGCTCGCTTCGTGAGAGAAAAGAAAGGTTGTTTGAGCGTTTGATGCGTATCGCGATATTGAACAGTTATTACGCGCCTGACGAAGTAGGTGGAGCAGAAAAGTCTATTCGTTTCATAGCAGAGTCTCTGGTGGAGGCGGGGCATGACGTCAAAGTGCTTTGCACTGGACGGTCGGAAGGCAGGGAAGAGTTGAACGGTGTCGTGGTCGATAGGTTACCGGTAAAGAATATCTACCATCCCTTGGATGCCAAAAAACATGGCAGGCTCGAAAAGATGGTTTGGCATTCTCTCGATAGCTTCAGTCTGGCCGGTCAGCGGTTGGTTGAGAATGCCTTAAAGGACTTCAAGCCACAGGTCCTTCACTCCAATACGCTTGCAGGAATTTCAGTTAGCGCTTGGAGAGCGGCTCGGAAATTGCGGATACCGATTGTTCACACCTTGCGCGATTATTACCTGTTGTGCCCGAATTCGGCCATGTTTCGGAATGGGAAGCAATGCGTTCATAGATGCGGCTCGTGCCAGGTTCTAAGCCTTCCGAGGCGAATTGCTTCCGATATGGTGAATACCGTTGTGGGTAATAGCCATTTCATCCTGAACAAGCATCTCGAGGCGGGCTATTTTCGGAATGCAATGAGCTCCGTGATCTACAACGCCTATCAACCAGAACGGGAAGCTCAGCCAATAGGTGATCGTTCCCAAGTGATCTTTGGCTTCCTAGGAAGACTAGCCCCTACTAAGGGTATTGAGATTCTGCTGGACGCGGTTCGAACGCTATACAACCAAAGAAGAGATTTTCGCTTGGTTATCGCTGGAGAAGCTGAGTCTACAGAGTATGAAGCACGCCTAGCCGCTAAGAGTGCGAAATTGCCTGTGGATTTCTTGGGTAGGGTTCCGCCTCAAGAGTTTTTCTCGAAGATTCATTGGTGTGTTTTGCCATCCACATGGCACGAGCCACTGGCGCGAGTCTCATTTGAATCCTTTGCCCACGGGATACCTTTACTGGCCTCAAGAACCGGCGGTACGACTGAAGTTGTTCGCGAGGGAAAGAATGGTTTTCTATACGAGGCAGAGGATAAGGACGCCCTTGCGAGGCTAATGCTTCAGGCCATTGAACAACCCGTCCAGCAATATCAGGATTTGCAAAGAGCATGCTTCGAGGATGCCAAGAACTTTTTGCCGGACAGGGTGATCGCGAACTATATGGAGGTCTATCGAAGCACGACGAACTCAGCTGGTCTGTTCGGCAATACACGTGGGAGCGGATCGGAGATTCAGCCCGCCTCTCATGGACCTACCAACACGAATTCATGAGAGTTGTAGTTGCGACGTAGGTAAGCACATATGTAACCCCGCCCAATTATGAACATTTCCAATTCCAATGTTGGACGGCTCGCACCTGCAACTCCGATCCCTTCCCAAGCTGGACAGAAAACCCGTTCATCAGGAAGGCAACTGACCGTACATGCCGCGTACTTCAATTTAGGTAGTCATCAATACTATCCATGATCAATAGAAGTATCGTTCGCGAGATGGGGAAAGCAGTAGATACGCGTACGGTGCTGCGCATGGGGGTTCGTGGACTGACCATCTGCTGCCGTTTTCTGCTGCCCATCTACATAGCGGAGTCCATGTCGATGAGTGAGCTGGGGTTGTATGGCATTATCGCTGGAATTGCGGGGATGATGCCGGCGCTCGCTGGCTGGGGACTCAACTTCGCGATGTCGCGGCAGATTATCCGTGCGAATGACCAGAATCGAGGCGGCTTAATTCGGGATCGGTTGTCGGTATCCATTCTGACCGTTTGTCTGCTGGCAGCCATTGCCGTTCCCATCCTTATTGTTTTTGCCAAATTGCCGACAGACCTGGTTCTGCTGGCGACGATCCTGGCTGCACTGGAGGTGCTGGCGGTTGATGTCGAAAAGTGCTTGCTTGCAATCAATGAACCTGAGTGGAGCATTTGGCTGATGTTTCTGCGCTACGGAGCCTGGGTTCTACCTTGTATCCTGATTGGGGCAACTTTCGAATCCATGAGGAGCTTGCAGTTTGTTTTCGAACTTTGGATTTTTATGTCTATCGCCGCGCTTGCTCTTGGGCTGTGGCGGCTCAAGCGGATTCCTTTCCAAGCGAACGAATGGCACTGGGGGGGCTCGTTCGACGGCCCTCTGGTTTTGTCCTGTTTTCCCGTTTACCTGTATGACGTTTCATTAGCGGGTTTGCTCTATGCGGAACGCTATGTAGTGGCGGCTTCCTTAGGACTGGAAGCCACGGGTGTGTTTACCTTCTGTTGGTCTGTTTGCAACGCAATGGTAGGGCTTGTGAGTTCGAGTTTCATTCAGCCTGCAAACTTTCTGCTGGTGGAACTGTCACAAAAGAATCGCTTGAAGTGGCGGCTCAAGCTCGAGCAGTTGTTGAAGCAGGTAGCCGCGACGAGTGCCGTTCTGTCCTTGCTGGGAGCCATTGGTTTTCTGTGCCTGATGCAGGTTTGGCCGAAACTTCAAATACCAGGTGCATTTGCCGTGATCTGCGCAATGTTGCTGGGCGCCTGTTTTAGAATCATTTCAGACACCTGTGGGGTGGCTATGTACAGCTTAGATCGGGATCGCCTGCTGCTCATTAGCAATCTCGCTGGTTTTGCATTGTTATGTGTGTTGTCGTACATTGGCGCCACGTTTTTTGGGCTCTTCGGTGCGGCACTGGCCAATGCACTGGTTTTCATGACGCTGGCTATGTTCAGATACTTTAGCTTGCCAACCGGCTGAGCCGTGAGGCTTATTCCCCGGCAACAATATTCAGATATTTCGAGTGTCCAGGTGACACCTGCCCCTGATTACTCTTCACTCTGTGGTTACTAACTTGGCCAGAATCATCGGTGTATTGAAAGTTCTTTGGTACAAATTGATTTACGGGCGACGCTTTGTTGTCCATAAGCCCTTTTCTATACGCATGCACTGGACATCGCGAATAAAAATCGAAACAGGCGGAAGCGTAGTCTTGCAAGGCGAGTTCGCAACTCGTCGAACCGTGTTGCTCAACGCGACTCAAGGGGGCAAGATTACGATTGGCGATCGAGTTTTCTTCAATAATGATTGCCGAGTCAATTGTCGCCAGGAGGTTTCCATTGGGGACCGATGCATGTTCGGCGAGTCCGTACTGATCTACGACCACAATCACGGTATTAAGAAGGCAGCACGTTTGGATACTATCTCAACAGGTTTCGTGCGAGTCGAGGATGATGTATGGGTTGGTTCAATGTGTGTCATTACGAAAAATGTTTGTCTTGGTTCTGGGGCCGTAATCGGCGCAGGGAACTGTATTCGACAAAGCGTACCGGCTGACACGTTGTACATAGATAAATCTGAAATTAGGGAGATCGATAACAACTGTTGAGCTTAGCCAGCGCGTTCGACTTAGAATACGTTGATGTTTGTCTAAGATTTTTGGGCGGATGGACGCGAGCACAAAGTTATGCGGAAGTCGCTCGGTCGCCGCCTTGGCCCGGTTGGTGATCGTTGTTAGCGTCCCTGGGCAGGGTTGTGTGAATCAAGCCGAGTTCTTTTGGCAAGTTCCATGCGTTCCCCAATGATCATGATGCCGATCGCCGCACCGATGAATACGAGGTTCTTGATTCCGAGGATAAACCACAAGTAGCCCACGATGTAAGCAGAGAGAATATTGTTGAAGGACTTCATAAACAGCAAAGCCGCTATCCATTGGCCATTCTGCAAGCATCTAAGCATCAGCACGATTACTAACGAGTGTAGACTAGCCAAAACGACGCTTATGAGCAGAACACCTGGCAGTCCGCTGACCATCAAGAGATAGGGGTAAAGGCAGAATAGGAAGCCGCCGCCATAGTCCATCGCGGCTTCGAGAATTTCCGGTCGCGCATGTTCGGCCATGACGTAATACAGCCCAAAATCGCGTCCGACAGCCCGAGAGTCTTGCATTGAGGGTTTGAACCAAGTCGATGCATCAGCTTCGATTACATCCCAGCGAGTATCTGCCCAGTATAAACTGGGATCATCCGTCAAGTACCACATCTCCCCCTGCATGGCCGCTCGCTCATTATAGCGCTCGATCGCACCGTCAAAATCATCGAGGGCACCATAGACAATCAACACCGTGGGGATACTGACCGCCGATAGGCCGAGTCCTCCCAGCAAAATCCAACGGATTTTGATCGCCCCCAGCGATGCCGCAGTCTTGATGCCGATTGGCATGCAGAAGACGGTCAACATCATCAAAAGCGAGGTGAACTTTTCCGCAAAAAGAATTGAAATCCCATTGATCCAAATGAACAGGAGTATTGCGCGAAAGCGATACTCTCTAAGCGTCGCCAAGTATCCCAACATGGGTACGATTAGCAGGCGATTCTGCATGATGGAGACGTAAGCGCGAGACTGCTTGTTGAGGTATTGAAACCTATCTTCAGAGGTAAGAATTGGAAAGCCAGAGGACAGTCCGACATAAATCAAATACAGTGATGAAAGCCCAACGATGCCCGTCAGCACCATCCACCACATTCGAGTTTTTTCGCGGCTCGGATGTTTTAGTTCAAGCAGTGATTTGGACAGAATTTCGCATACAAGGGCTCCGAATGAGAAGAAGACTATATACACAACCAGAAGTCGACTGAAAGCTCCGGTTGGGTAACCGAACGCTCCACTCCCGTCCATGTAAGCTCCGGCTTCTATCGAGGCACCGGAGAGCATTTCTGTTAGCCGAAGTGCCAGTATTGGCGAAAAAACGATGAAAGAGACTGCTGAAAGCTTAGCCAGTACGATGCAGTAGACGCAAAACAATAGAAAAGCCGCCGTCGCCCACATGCTTAGTGGGTGGGCTGTAGCCAGTATTGCCAACAGGCTTCCCGCGATGACGAAGGGGAATGTTAGCAAGCTGATTCGCTGGAGGATATCGCCCATTCGATTGAATACTGACGTGTGAGTTGCCAATCAGCCGAGGCTGTCGAAACAAACTTGGAATAGAAACTATCATAATTTCTTAGGAACGTTTTCCGGAACGTTGCGCTTTGCTTGTCAGTAAAGAGTTTTAGGCTGGTCCGCATATTCGTTATATTCCCAAATATGATGAGCCGGAGATTCAAACTAACCGGAAGGTCAATCCTTAGGAGCTTGCAGCACAAGAGGCAAAGTGAAACTCAGGAATATTGTCACTATCAATGATTTTGGATCGGTCAACGGCGGTGTGTCACAGGTGTGCATATCTGCGGCGATTGGCCTGCGCAGGCTTGGCTTGGAAAGCTATTACTTTTGCGGTTCCGCCCCTGTCGACGGCAGGCTGGAGGAGGAGCAAGTGCAGACGATCTGTCTGGGTCTGCCATCGATTCTCGAGAACCCCAGCCGAATTGACGCTGCGGTTCATGGAATTTGGAATCGAAGGGCCATGTTGGCGCTGCAAGATCTGCTTCGTGGTCTCGATCCCTCGGAAACAATTGTGCATGTTCACGGCTGGCCCAAGGTTCTCTCGGCGAGTGTCTTTGCCCTGATTGAACGGCTTTCGTTTCCAAATGTCATAACCCTGCACGATTACTTCACGGTCTGCCCTAATGGAGGCTTCTACAACTATCAGACAAATCGCATTTGCACCAAGCAAGCAATGAGCCTGGATTGTATCTGCACGCATTGTGACTCTCGAAGTTATCCGCAGAAGCTCTGGCGTGTGGCTAGGCAGTTTGCAGTCAGGCAGAGAGCCCATGTCCCGCAGAGACTCTCTAACGTGATCTACATCTCCGAGTTGTCTAAGCAAGTGCTTCAACCCTATTTCAGGCAGGGAACTAGATGGTTCTACTGCAGGAATCCCGTTAGTCTTTTGAAGCAAGCACGCATCGAAGCGGAAAGAAATGACAATTTTCTGTTTGTCGGAAGACTGTCATCTGAGAAAGGCGTGGATCTTTTTGCTCAGGCTGTTACGCGTGCAGGTGTCTCTGCCAGCGTCGTGGGTGACGGAGAGTTATTGCCAGGGCTGCGTTCCGAGTTCCCCGCGATTCAGTACTGGGGCTGGCAGGATACCGCAGGAACGGCCCGAGCATTGAGCTCCGCCCGAGCGTTGATCTTTCCATCGAAATGGTACGAAACTCTCGGCCTGACAGTCCTGGAAGCATTGTCCGTCGGAGTGCCGGTTCTCGTGGCCGAAAAGACTGCGGCTTGTGAATTGGTGCGGCCAGGCGTGAATGGTCTGCTATTCGAAAGTGGCCGTATCGACTCGATTGTCGAAGGAATCAAAAAGCTACAGGATCACCAATTGGTAAAGGCTATGAGCCAATCAGCTTACGATACTTTCTGGCAGAATCCTCCGACGCTTGAAAAACATTGCCAGAACCTTATTGAAATCTACCATGAAATCCTGCAGTGATCTAATCATCGTGCTGGTCCTCGTGGCTTTCGCTTGGTTCTCAATATCTAAAACTTGGTGGGATGATTTTCAACTGCTACTGGGAGCAACGCCCAGTCCATTGAGAAAACGACACTTACATGCCTTTAAGGTGCCGGTTGCCGTCCGAGAAAGTCTAGCTGTGTAGCTCGCGCCGAAAAGTTTCTGTGGCGTAATCCAGAAAGCTTTCAAATTCCTGGTTAAAACGCCGTGCGCTGAATTGCTCCGCATGCTTGCGAATATCGTCCAGCCTAAAATTCGATTCTTGGGATTCGAATCGTTCAACGGCCCCAACCAGATTGTTCACGTCCTGTCTGGGAAAGTGGATCCCCGTCTTGCCGTCAACAACCGTCTCACGAGTTCCGCCACGACCATATGCGATGACGGGAGCACCGCATGCTTGCGCTTCCACGGGTAGGATTCCGAAGTCTTCTTCTGCAGCGTAGATAAATGCTTTAGCCGATTGAAGGTGTTTGATTAACGCTGCATTCGGTTGATAGCCGAGCAGTTCCACATTGGGACCTGCAAGCTTTTGAATCCGTTCTCGGTCAGGTCCGTCGCCGATCACAATTAGTTTGCGGCTCGGCATTTGGCTGAAGGCCTCAACAATCAGGTGGACCATCTTGTAGGGAACAAATCGGGAAGCCGTCAGGTAGAAGTCTTCGCGGTCGTTGCCGGGCGTGAATCGCTCGACGTCGACAGGTGGGTATATTACATGAGCTTTACGGCCATAGCAGCGACGTATTCTCGCCGCGATAAAATGGGAATTGGCGACCATGAAATCGGGCCTCTGGCCTGCGGCTCGATCCCAAATTCTTAAATAATGCAGTATCGCCTTGGCAGCTTTTCTCCTTAGCCACTTCTTATTAAGCCCGGATTCCTTAAAGTACTGATGCTGAAGATCCCACGTATATCGCATCGGTGAATGCGTGTATGTGACGTGCAGCTGGTCCGGAGCGGTGATCGCTCCGTGTGCAACGCAATGATGCGAGGAGATTACAAGGTCGAAATCGCCCAGGTCGAACTGTTCAACAGCCAGGGGCATGAAGGGCAAATAGCCACGATACTTAGACTTCGCAAATGGCAGCCCTTGGATAAACGAAGTCTCGATCTCAATTCCGTTCAAAAACTCCGGGCGAACGCCATTCACATGGTCGATTAATGTGAATATTTTCTCTGGAGCCAGTGTATTGCAAAACTGTTCTACTACCCTCTCACTGCCGGCGATTGTACTCAGCCACTCGTGTACTATTGCGGTTCTCATCAGGAAAAGCAGTGACGTACTTTTAAGAAGGATTGGCTGGAAATGGCCTCGTCAATTCGACGAAGGGCTGACACGCGAATGGACTCGATTCGCCCATTCGGTAAAAGTTCAATTCTCCAAGTCTTGGACGTCCGTTAAAAGTTTGTCCATGTGCAAGGCTACTCGCAAACCGATAAAAAGCCCGCATACGGAGGAATCTTCGGCTAAGAATTCCGGCCAACAGTTACGACTGAAACGAATACGCTCGCGAGCATGGAGGTACCGACTCTAGCGAGGGTAGGGCGCGAATCCGCTTCCTTTGCTTTCCAAATCCGCCATCCCAGTAAAAAGGGGGTTCGTCAAAAAGGGGGTTCATCACGGGAAGCGTGAATTGCTACTGAGCAAATGGAAGCTTGAGCCCGCGGTTCTGAAAAACGCCCAAAGAAACGTCGTCGAGCCATGCATCTCCACGTTCGATTTCCGAGGCGTCGCGTTCAAGTTGCTTAGGATCCACTGTTGCAAGTATGGGGTGTGTATCCGTGTGGGCGTTCAGGCGGTTTATTACCAGCAAAGCATCCAAGGGTGTGACGGCAGAATCCCCGTTTATGTCAAGCCGCTGCCAAGCATACTCAGGGCTCCTTTCATGGGTCTCTGTGTTCAGGTAGTTTGCAATAATAAGAGCATCGATGGCAGTCAGGTAGTTGTCTCCGTTTACATCCGCTTTCTGGAAATCGGGGGCAGGTGAGTTCGCCTCAAGGGTAGGATAGACTGTGTCGCTCGTATCTTGGCCGGAGTCCTGAGAAAATGGACTCGTACTGCTATTGGCGGAAGAGCCTTGGGAGAACACCCATTTTCCGACTCTTCCATCGTCGAGATCGACAAAGTAAAGATAGCCGTCGGGGCCTTGCTTAATCTGCACGACCACATTGGCACCGACCGTAAACGTATTGACACTAGCGACGTTGCCCTGAGCGTCAAAGCTCAGGTTGCGTACAATTCCCTGTCCGAGGTCATTGAAGAACAGGTCTCCTTGGTATTCACTCGGATATTGACTGCCCGTGTACAGATCTCCCATCACGATTGCATTGATACCTGTCGCTGCGTGATTAAGGGCATAAATCGCAGGCGTAGCCACAGCACCGCTCGCGTAAAAGCTATCGGCCTCCGGTAGATCCTGGTAGCCAGTGGTTCTGCTATTGGTTCCACTCGCACCTTCGTAATAGGGCCAGCCAAAGTTCGCTCCCGCTTCGGCAGAATTGATCTCCTCCCAGGCTGACCATCCGACGTCTCCGATGAAGATATCGCCAGAGTCTCGGTTGATGGTAAATCGGAATGGATTTCGAAAACCGTACTGATAGACTTTCGCGCGGTTTTCGTTCAAGTCGCCAGCGAAGAATGGATTGTC
>JANSWS010000488.1 GCA_024743355.1 bacterium | reverse complement strand
GACATCCATGTCAATTCCGCCGACCTCCACCGGTCCGGCTCGGCCGCCAACACAAACCGAACTTCGGTATTCATTTCCCCAGCGATATCCGCCGGAGCAGAACTCTCGACTTTATTGGCGGCAGCGTAATTGTCTCTGACATATCCCACATCTCGATCCGCCACGAGCAACTCCAACTGCCAGGGACCTTGCAGGTTGGCGATTTGCAGCAATGTCTCACCTCTGCTCACGGGTCTGCCCTGGAGCAATCTCTCGATTTGCCGAGCCACTAGCGTTCCATCAATCGGTGCTAACACCAACAATTTTTCCTTTTCGGCCAGCAAAGCGTCCCGCTGAGCCTTTAGAGAATCCAGCCGTGTATCAAGCTCGCGAATCTCCGAAGAAAGTCGGATCTGCATCCCCATCTCAGCCTGCAAATTATTCAATTGATTGACTGCGATCGACAAACCGTTTCTTTTTTCTTGGTTGGCTCGCATCTCTCCAAGTACATCTTGAATTTGCAGCTCGAGCTGCGGCGATGCCAATTGAATGAGCGGATCACCAAACACCACCTGCTGGCCATCGGCAATCAGAATCTGCGAAACTATCCCATCCAATGGTGCATGCACAGCCCGACGCTCAACCGGTTGCAAGGTACCTTCCGCCTCGATGCGCAAGGTAACGGGATATCGCAGCCCCAGCCAGCAGCCAGCCAGCATGACTCCGACGAATCCCCAACGCAATAAGCCTCCCGTGAACCCACGCCATCCCTGCCTTGCCCGCGGCCGGGAAATCCAACGGACGGGCGCCGGTATGCTAAGCCAGCGTGTGAGCTGCATCCAAGCAGAGCGAACATTTGGCATCACTTGGTTAAGCCGATCGCAGCCACGAAGAAAATTCTCATAGGCATCCCACTCAACAAGTAGCGCGGTATCTGTTGCCACGTCGCCGTTTGCCGCAAGTGGGATCACGACTCGATTGGCCAGCAGCTCTTGCTCAAGTTCATGACTCGCATTGGGCCCGACTAACGGTCCGTTTTGATAGACCGCGTAGGATTCTTTGTTGTTAATCGCAATTCTGCATGCCTGCTGAATGGCCTTTACTGCTTGCGGCTGCTTTCCGTCCAACACAACGCCGCTGATCGCCAGACATTTCGCGCCGAAGAAGCGGCCGGCTGAAACCAAGGAAACTCGGTCGGCCCGCAATGCCACCGCTAGATTATTAACAATCTCATACGCCCCCTCGACGATCGAACTCGCTTCAGACACAGCTAGCATCGACTGCCGCGCAGCCAGTACTGAGTCGCTTTCATCTTGAGCTGCGTCGGCCGGAGCTTGTGCGACATGAATCGCCCATATCTCGCAGAATGCGGATAACAAGTTTGCTACCGCGGCTACCTCGGCAACTGACGGCAACTGCCTAAATTGGACAGCCAGGCACCCATGGGTCCAGTCATGACGCGCAAGCGGAACTGCGAGCACCTCCACACGCGGAAGCGAAAGAAACTCCTTTCCATCCACCACCTCCGTCAAGGCTTCCCGAACAGCCCCAAAGTCGTATTCCCCCGCGCTGGCGACAGGCAATAGTGCTCCCATTCCAGAGCGGAGAAACACGCCAACCGAGGCTGCATTGAGCAATGCCTGCACACGCGAAAGCAGCGTGTCAGCAAATTCTGTCCTTGATACCGACGAGCGGGCCAAACGGTCGAGTTCGTCCAGCACTTGATCGATCTCATGAATGCTCAGTGTCTGGGACATCTATCGACGGCTTCTCAACATCAGGGACCTGGTACCGTCATGGTTTTGGGACCTAGAGCACCAACTATTTCACATTCGCAATGCGAGCGGCAGATGAATTCTCACCTGTAGCCACGCTCGCCAGAGCGTGGTCGCCGTCGTCCACCGTCTGCCGACGGTGGCTACGCTTGGTAAATATTCATCTGCCGCTTGCCTAAACCTTAGCCAGCTGCTGCTGTCTGGAACGCTGGCACAAACAAACGGGCGGTCGCAGCATGCTTCGAACACTAGCTTAATGATCTCTAGCATAACCACGAGGTCGACTTTAAGCAGACCGACCGCCACAAAGTGTTCCTCGCCCTTGCGGCGGGACCAAAAGCCTGGGGGGATTTACGGATTATAGAAACTAGAGGATGTCCGCGCCAAAGCGTTTGATCGCTAGCATACGATTAAGCCGCTTAATCGGAGGAATTGTTAAATCGCTCAAACCAGGTAATCCGAAATCAGAGCTATGTATGTAGGCGAACTATGGTCCCATGCGTCGTGGACCGCTGCCTTTTTGGGGAGAGATCGATGCACAAATCCTCTGTGCCACACATCTCATTGCTAGCCATTGCTCTGCTGATTATCTGCGGTTGCAGCTTCCATCGTGAGTGCAGAGACGCATGCATTGACGATCCCTGCTTCATCCCCACGCTCGCTGCTCAAAACACCCCTACTCAGCTGACATTCAAGACGCCCGAACTATGCAACGATTGCGGCAACGGCGTCCCGGAGGGCTTCTCGCCTTACGACGTGGACGAATCGATGCTGATGGAAGCGAACTTGATTCCGCTGACGCTAGAGGAATGCGTGCGTCAGGCGTTAGCTACCTCAAAAGTAATGCGAGATCTGGGCGGGACCGTTATTCGTTCTCCGCAACTGGCCGCCTCCACCATGGACCCCGCTTTGGTTTATAGCGATCCGCTGGCTGGCGAAGAGGCGGCACTCAGCGTGTTCGACGCCAACCTGTTTGCCAATAGCTTCGTCGAAGAGAACAACCGCCGCTTCAATAATAGCTTCTTCGGTGAAAACGGGTTCTTCAACCAATACTTGTGGACCAACCAGGTTGGAGTCAACAAGCGATCCGCGACCGGCGGCCTCTTCACCTTTCGCAACGTCACCCTCAGTGATAACAACAACCAAAACGGCAACGTACTGGGTCGCCAATCCTGGGAGTCGTTCTTCGAAGCGGAGATGCGACAGCCCCTTTGGCAGGGTGCAGGCACTGAATTCAACCGCTTAGGTGGGCCTGGTTCCAGCCCAGGACTGCTGAACGGAGTTCTGTTGGCGCGGACGAGGACCGATCAGAGTCTGATTGAATTTGAGCGCGCCGCCCGTGATCTGGTGGCCGACGTCGAGAATGCATACTGGGATCTGTATTTCGCCTACCGCGACCTGGAGGCAAAAATCCAAGTTCGCGACATCGCTGAGCAAACTCTGCGTTTCGAAAAGAACCGCAATGAACAAGGAACTGCTGACATCGCTCAAGCTGAAGAGCAATACCACCGTTTCCAAGCGGACGTCGTGGATGCTCTGAATGGTCGGCCTGTCGAAGGCACAAGAACCAACAACGGTTCCGCGGGCGGCACTTTTCGCCAGACCGGCGGAGTCAGAGTCGCTGAAAGACGACTGCGACTCATGATCGGATACCCAATCAATGATGGACGGCTGATTCAACCGCTGGATAATCCTCCGGAAGCTCCGGTCATCTATGACTGGAATCAAGCGATCTCCGATGCCCTGCGTGAACGGGAAGAACTTAAACGGCAGCGATGGGTCATCAAACAGCAAGAATTCGAGCTGTTGGCCAACAAGAATTTTCTGCTGCCCCAGCTAGATGTCATCGCTCGCTACCGCTTTCGTGGCTTCGGTGGGGACGGCAACTACGCCGCTGGAGAAACCAAACCCACCTATCCTTTTTGGGATTCCGACTTGCAGGAATGGGCCTTGGGCTTGGAATACAATCTGCCGGTTGGCCTGAGGCGGGCTCACGCTGCCGTCAATAATTCGCGGCTTGCACTCGCGCGTGAAACAGAGATTCTGCGCGAGCAGGAGCGCTTGGTCCACCTGGGTCTGAGCAACGCCATCGGCGAATCCAAGCGTGCATACGAATCCATGCAACTGCAGGAAAAGCGACTGAACTCCATCGTCACCCAACTCAACGCATTGAAGAACAAAGAGGATGCAGCGGAACGACGAGAACTGGACGTCATCCTGGAGACGCACCGGCGACTCTTGGATGCCCGCATTCGATACCACCAGTCGCAAGTTGAATACGCGCTCTCCCTGAGAAATGTTCACTTCGAGAAGGGAACTCTGCTGGAATACAACAACGTAATTCTTGCCGAGTCAGTTTCGCCGCGGCCCGCAGTTATCGAAGCTCGCGAACGGATCCAGGACCAGGATGCGTCGCACCCAGTGGCTAATCGCGACATTACGGTGGGCAGAGGCTAGGCGGCCGAACTGCACGCTGGGCTGACGTTAGGCGCGCGCCGATGCCTTCCTGTAGCCACGCTCGCCAGAGCGTGGTCAACATACCCGTAGCCACGCTCGCCAGAGCGTGGTCGACGTCCCCGTAGCTACGCTCGCCAGAGCGTGGTCCACGCCACAGCGTAGTCGATGTCGTCCACCGTCTGGCGACGGTGGCTACGATGGGTAAATTTTCATCTGCCGCGCGCGTTAAAGCCTGGCAGCCCGCAATGTTGGCAATTCTCTGTTTAGGCCATCAGGGTGGGGTTGCAGGCCTCAACCTCCCTCTGTTCTACCGGGAGCACCTAATCCTTGAGCTTGGCTCGACCGGTCCAGTCTTCCTAGCACCCGCCGGCTGAACGGGTTGAAGTTGTCGAATGCTTCCCCGCCATGCATCGTCTATGGGTCGCGAGCTCTCAGTTGGTTACTGCAATCTCAACGAGATCCGCACAGGCCCACTTCCAACTCGCAGTTCTACCAACAATACCGACCAGGACTTCAGCGTGCTTGCTTGCCCGTGTTGTATGTTTCCAACAATGGAAATCTCTGCTCTTGGCAAAGGAAAACCGACATGCAAACCAAAGTTATCAAGTTGCCTTCGATCCTGGCATTCCTCACGCTACTCACGGTCATTCTGACCGGCAGTCACCAAGCGCAGGCACAGTGCTCCTGCCAATCGTCAGCTGCGAACGGAACGCTGCCCTGGGGAGCTGGAATTGCCAACATGGGTGCTTTACAGATCTTCGAAGAGGATGCCATCTATCTCACGGTCAACGTTCCGGAAGATACCGCACCCTTGACCATTAATGGAGATCCCACCATCAGCGTCGGCAAGACACGCTACTTTGTGATCCGACATCTGGAACCCGGAAGAACCTACCAATTTGAAATCATGGCCGAGAGAGCCAATGCGGCCGGCGTGGCCATGGAAGAAATCAAGGTCATCAAAGTCGCTGCCGGTTCTAACCGCATGCTTGAATTGAATCCGATTAAGCGCAAGGGGGATCCTGACGCCCGCACGGTGGAGGGAGAAGAAGATAACGAAAGTCCAACCGATCT
>JANSWS010000335.1 GCA_024743355.1 bacterium | reverse complement strand
GATGCCTGAGTCAGCACCCTGCACAGCCAGTCCGCGACTATCAGGGTGCTGCTGGCATACGGGGTCGCATGCGGCTCAACTCCGGCCGTAACATCGCTCCGCGGTTGGAGGTGTGTTTGCTGGGCTTCGCTGGTCGCGGATTGGGAGGATGCGGCGCTTGTTACGAGCCTACTTGGTGTAGGCTCGTAACCAACGAGCACCTGAACAAGCTTACGTTCAGGCGCAGCTGAGAATGTACAGCCGCCGAATGCGAAATGCCGTTACGGCTGGGGTGGACGTGTTTCTGCAGGAGGTTGGAGGTACCCGGAATGCAACGGGAAATGGCAGCGATGCCTGAGTCAGCACCCTGCACAGCCAGTCCGCGACTATCAGGGTGCTGCTGGCATACGGGGTCGCATGCGGCTCAACTCCGGCCGTAACATCGCTCCGCGGTTGGAGGTGTGTTTGCTAGGCTTCGCTGGTCGCGGATTGGGAGGATGCGGAGCTTGTTACGAGCCTACTGGGTGGAGCTTGTTGCGAGCCTACTATAAATCAAGCTTCCAAATAGTGCCTTCGTATCCGACGATCAAGATGTTGCCTTGCGCATCGGTGCCGAAAGATGCGATGTGCTGAGCGATGTTGGCGATCTCAACAATTTCTTGCACCTGATTGTCTTGCATGCGAAGGGCCCAGATCTTACGTGACTCGTAGTCGCCAAAGATATAGCAGCCGTACCAGGGCGATTGGGGGTTGCCGCGATAGACATACCCGCCAGTAACCGAGACTCCAAGAGCTCGCGGATAGGCCAAAATCGGGCTGGTGTAAGTGGCATCGGATCGTCGGTATTGATTTGAAAACTCAGAGAATCCTTCAAAAACATTCCAGCCATGGTTTTCGCCACGGCGGACCAGGCAGACCTCTTCAAATTTCACTTGTCCCACATCGCCGAGCCACAGCTCGCCGGTTTGTTGGTCAAAGCTGAATCGCCAAGGTTCGCGGAAGCCATAGGCCCAAGTCTCCGCGCGAGGTTTTCTGGCGAGGTTCGTGGGCTTGCTCGCGGAGGTGGAGGAGTGGCCGTTGGGAGCGGATGCAGCAAACGGATTGTCGCTGGGGATCGCGTAGGCGAGCCCGGATTGCTGTCGGTCGACGTCGATTCGCAGCATCGAGCCGTGAAACACTGCGGGGTTCTGGCTATAGCCGGGCGGATCTTTTTGCGGTCCACCGTCTCCAAAGGCAATGTACAAATAGTTGTCGGGTCCAAAGGCCAGGCAACCGCCGTTGTGGTTAAAGGCCGGTTGAAACTGCTCAAGCAGCAATCGGGAAGGTGTGCCGCTGTCACCCAGCCGATCTGCACTGGCGATGCGTTCATTGATCGTCGTCCAAATACTTCCATCCGCCCGCTGTACCTCATATTTCACATAGTACTTGCCGTTGCTGCTGTACTTAGGGTGGAATGCCAGGCACATCAGTCCCTGGTTGGGACTGAAGGTAATTTCCTGGGACAGATCCAGGAATAAGTGTTTGGTGGGTGGGCTGGTTGTCATATCCAGTCTTTGTGCCAAGCCCTGCTGATGCTCGAGCACGACGAGCTGCCCAGAGTGACCCGGGATTTCGGTAACCCAAACAGGATCTCGAAAGTTCAGGTCGGCTTCGTGGAGAGGTGTTACCGCCACGGGCATTGGACTGGGATGGATCTGAATCTCACGGCCTTGGTCGACCAGGGCATTCAGTTCGCTGGCATGCAGCGTGTCGAGGTAAGCGACCAGATCGGCGAATTCTTGTGGGCTGATCGTGTCAATCAGATTGTCTGGCATCATCGAGCGATTGGTCGATTTGAAACTGGCAATATTGGCTCGTTTGATGCTGCGCAGCTTGCCGTCGGCCAATAGCAAACGGACCTCCAAACGCGTGGACAGCCGGATCCGACCGGTGACGACTTCCCCCGATTCCGTCAGTACCGTTGCCGTCTCGTACCCGGGTTGAATAAACAGGTTGGGGTCGATGATGTGGCGGATCAATTCAGCTCGAGGATATTTGTCTGCAATCCCATCCAGATTTGGGCCACTTTTCTCGATGCCGTGAATGGCGTGGCAATTGGCGCAGGCAGTCTTCGTGGCATGTTGAAAAAGTGCTTCGCCCCGATCCGCGTTTCCAGCGTTCTCCAGGGCGAAGGACAGGTATTGATCGCGTTTTTGATTGTCGCTGGGGTTGTCGTCCGCCAGCGAGACCGTTGGGGCGATCAGGCCGTACAGAATCATGAGCTGGAAGACGAGAGAAAGCGGGATTTTCATGCGGAGCATTCCGTCAATGCACTGGAATTGGGTCCGTTAAGCTCAAGGCGGTGCCAGTGGGCGGTGGTTCATGATCCTGGTGCCGGTGCGGGCTTTGGAGGGCCGCTTCCGAGTCGCCCAGCGGATGGTCGGCAGACGCCTGCCTTTGCTGCTAACGCGTGGCCGACAGATACCGTTCGGCTGCCGCGGTGGCAATCATGGAAGCGGGCTCCGCGATCTGTTAGTATACAGACTCCATAAACTCGACTGTCCTCCGCCCTGCCTTCTGCAATTTGAATTCCGCAGTCTGGAATCTGAATGCCGCAAGTTTGCAAGGTGCGAATGGCCCCACCTGATTGCTCGTTAGTTTTACAAGGAATTACCATGTCATCCGCGTCCCAAGCGAAGTCGCGCCGAAACTTTCTCAAGACGACTGCCGTTGCATCCACGGCAGCCGGAGTCCCTTATTTTTTCTCCTCGCCGAAGACCTTGGGGCAAGAGACTCAGAGCAAGAACGATCGGTTTTCCGTTGGCGTTATCGGTGCGGGCGGAATGGCGACTGGCAACATGAATGCCGCCAAGGATTGGGTGGACATCGTAGCCATCGCCGATGTTGATTCGGAGCGAGCGGATCGCATGAACGAGAAGTTTAGCGGTGGCAAGGCGCAGGTCTTCGAGGATTACCGCAAGGTGCTTGAGCGTGATGACATTGACGTCATCCACGTAGCCACTCCGGATCACTGGCATACCAAGCCTTTGGTGGAGGCGATGTTGGCCGGCAAGGATGTGTACTGTGAGAAGCCGCTGACATTGACGGTCGATGAAGGGAAATTGATTCGCAGAGTCCAGAAGGAAACGGGGCGAATCGTGCAGGTTGGTACGCAGCAGCGTAGTACTTTCCCACTGTTCGTAACGGCCATGGCCTTGGTTGATCAGGGCCGGCTTGGAAAGATCAACAAGGTAACGGCGGCAATTGGCGGTGCTCCGACCAGTCCTGAGATCCCCATCGCGGAAGTGCCAAAGAATTTGAATTGGGATCGCTGGTTGGGGCCGGCTCCCAAGACAGACTATCGTTGGTTGCGGCAAGAGGCCGGTGAAGGACAGAGACGGGCGGTGACGAATACAAATTGTCACTACGAATTTCGCTGGTGGTATGAGTATTCGGGTGGCAAATTGACGGACTGGGGCGCGCACCATGTGGATATCGCCATGTGGGCCTTGCAGTTGAACGGTCAAACCAGCGGCCCAAATTCCATCGGGGGCATGGCGAAACATCCGGTCGATTTCGAAGATGGCAACCCCGTGCAGAACGACCGTTACAACACGGCGACCGAGTTCTTGTTAACGGCTCAGTTCCCAGGCGGAACGGTGTTGGATATTCGGCATGACACGGACAATGGTTGCATGATTGAAGGGGACAAAGGGCGGATCTTTGTCAATCGAGGCAAGTTGGTAGGGGCTCCCGTTGAGGCGCTCAAGGATGATCCTTTGCCCGAGGATGCGATTCAGAAGGTCTATAAGGGATTGCCGATGGAGTTCAACGAGCGGAAGGCTCACTGGGCTTCCTTCTTCCACTGTGTCAAATCGCGTCAGGAGCCCATTTCCGATGTTCACTCGCACATGAAGATGCTCAACGTGTGCCACTTGGCTGGCATCACGGCTCGCTTGGGAAGATCGATCCAATGGGACGATAAGACAGAGCAGATTGTGGGCGACGATCAGGCAAATGCGATGTTGGCACGTCCCTATCGCTCGGGCTACGAAATCGAAGGCGTTTGAGCGTCGCAAGCTGTGCAGACGCGCTCGGTCGCGTTCAACGGGTTACTGCGCTCGGTCCGTAATTGAGCTCAGCGGTGCCCAAGCCGCCGCTAATTGGCAGCTTGGGGACGCTGAGGCGGGCATGCCTTGGGGAGAACGAGCCGGCAGGGCCTGAGGCTAAGCCCAGAGTGGACTTTTGCGGAGTTCAGGCAGCAAAATCGCGTGAGTAGAACGAGCGGGACGCACCCTTAGAAATTCGGTTATTGGTCACCCTGCCATCCGTTAGGGGAGGATTTTGGCCTTCCCCTAACTTGCCGAAACAGTAAGATATCACGCGCGTGGAACGAGAAATCATCGTAGGCAATTTGAGGTTTCTGCAAAGCCTCATAGACCGCTATCGCCTCTCGGGCTGCATGATTCGGTGAGGGTGGGGATAACCTGAGGCCCTTTGCCGCTGTCTTGGGGATGGGACACGGGGTTGTTGGCAGAATGCTACCAGCCGAGTGTGATTCCGCGAGATCTAAGATCCCGGATTTGGACGGCCGGAGTGGTGTGAATTTGAGGGATTAGTCTCGGATTGGCCGATTTGGCGGCGAGCGGGTCGCGATTTGACCGAAGAGTTGTTAGATGCGTCCGCTGAGCATGTCGATGTAAGGAGGCTACCTGGGATCCGTCGTGGGTAGACCGTCCATCAATTAACGCAAGCAATCATTATAGGGTATTGGTACGTTTACCAGGTGAATTATGGACCTCACAAAAGTTCGCAACATTGGCATTAGTGCTCACATCGATTCAGGCAAAACTACGCTCAGCGAGCGGATCCTGTTCTACACTGGTCGCATCCACAAGATTGAGGAAGTCAAAGGCGGTGGTGACGGGGCCACGATGGACCATATGGAGTTGGAGCAGGAGCGTGGGATTACGATTACCAGTGCTGCCACCAGCGTGGCCTGGGGTGGCAAGACCTACGAGAACATTAAAGAAGAGCATCTGATCAACTTGATCGACACACCCGGTCACGTGGACTTCACGATTGAAGTTGAGCGTAGTCTGCGGGTGCTGGACGGTGCCGTGCTCGTACTGTGCGCCGTGGGTGGCGTACAAAGCCAATCTTTGACCGTAGACCGTCAAATGCGGCGTTACAGCATTCCGCGTTTGGCCTTCATCAACAAGATGGACCGAACCGGTGCGGATGCACATAACGTCGTGCGGATGATGAAGGACAAGTTGAATACCGACGCGGTGTTGGTTCAGTTGCCCATCGGCGCTGGCGAAACTTTCGAAGGCTGCATCGACTTGGTCACCATGAAGGCTCTGTACTTCCGCGGCGATCAAGGTGAAAAGGTCGAAGAAGCCGAGATTCCGGCCAACATGTTGGACGAAGCCAAGGAATATCGTCACCACATGCTGGAGGCGATGTCCATGTACAACGATGAGATGATGGAATTGCTGTTAAGCGAAGAAGAGATCTCAAGCGAGTTGATTCACAAGGTCACCAAGGACGCCGTTCAAAACCAGGGTTTTACACCTGTGTTTGTTGGCTCGGCGTTTAAGAACAAGGGTGTTCAGCCATTGTTGGACGCGGTGGTCCGTTACCTGCCCAGCCCGCTGGAGCGTGAAATTAAAGCGCTCAAGGTTTCGAAGGACGGTGAAGAGACCACGAAGATGCTCTTGAAGCCGGATCCGAATGAGCCGTTCGTGGGCATGGCCTTCAAGATCGTGGAAGATCCCTATGGCCAGTTGACCTTCATGCGGATCTATCAAGGTTCCATTAGCAAGGGCGAGATGTACTTCAATCAGCGTACTCAACGCAAGGATCGTTTCAGCCGTATCGTGCGGATGCATTCCGACGAGCGTGAGGAAATCGATGCCGCATCAGCGGGCGATATCGTGGCTGTTATGGGAATCGACTGTGCTAGCGGTGATACGTATGCCAGCGAGCGGGAATACTGCACGCTGGAAAGCATGTTTGTGCCGGAGCCGGTGATTAAGGTCTCGGTAACACCGGCTCGCTCCGATGCCGACAAGATGACCAAGGCGCTGCAGCGTTTTCGTAAGGAAGACCCGACTTTCCACGTTTTCAACGACGAGGAAACCGGTGAGACCATCATCTCGGGAATGGGAGAATTGCACCTGGACATCTACATCGAGCGGATGCGACGCGAGTATAAGATCGAAGTCGAAGCAGGCGCTCCCAAGGTGAGCTATCGTGAAGCTCCCACAGTTCCCGTTGAGTTCGATTACAAGCACAAGAAGCAAACGGGTGGTTCGGGGCAGTTCGCTCATATGAAGGGTGAATTGACTCCCATCGAGTCCGATTCAGAGGATTCCTTCGAGTTCCATGAGCATATTGTCGGTGGTCGAATTCCCAAGCAGTTCATTCCCCCGATCGAGAAGGGAATGCGAGATTCGCTTGGAAAGGGACCGCTGGCGGACTATCCCGTGGTCGGCGTGCGGATCGATATCCGCGATGGTAGCTATCACGAAGTTGACTCTTCGGAGCGTGCTTTTTACGTCGCGGCTCAAGGATGCTTCCGTGAGAGCATGCAGAAATCCAAGCCAGCCTTGCTGGAGCCGATCATGAAGTGTGAGATCGAGTGTCCTGAGGACTATCAGGGCGACGTGGTGGGTGACGTGATTCGCCGCCGCGGATTGGTCTCTTCAACGGATATTCGAGATGGTATTTCCTATATCATCGCCGAAGTTCCTCTGGCTGAAACCTTCGGTTATGCCACCGATCTTCGGAGTATGACGAAGGGTCAGGGAACGTTCAGTATGGAACTGCTGGCCTATCGCCGATGTCCAGGTAACATTCAGGAAGAGATCGTTGCCGATCGGAAGAAGAAGGAATTGGCAGGGGCCAAATAGCGATTGCCGAAAGGCAAGAGCCTGCTGATAAGCTGATTTTGAAGTCGACAGCCGCGGTTATACCGCGGCTGTTTGCGTATAACGGAGAGCTCTTAGGCGAGCGGCAGATGAATTCTTACCTGTAGCCACGCTCGCCAGAGCGTGGTCACGTCGTCCGCGCCAGACCATGGTCACGCCGTCCACCGTCTGGCGACGGTAGCTACGATTGGTGAATTCATCTGCCGCTCGCCTAAGAGCAGCAGGCCTTTGGGTTGTTCTCTCCACTGCCGGACTTGTGGTGGTGCGAGCTCAAGCAATATGCCGTCTGCGTCGGCGAAGAGTTGCGATCGCGGCGATTCCGATAAGTGCGAATCCGGAAGGCTCTGGCACCGCGGCGGTGAATGGACGCCCAGCGATGTATTGGGCGATCTGGCGGCCCGTTTCTTGGCCCAGCGTGTCGTCGAAATTCCAATGGATACCCAGGTAGACGCGGCTGCGACCGTTCTCCAGGATCGCATCCGTGAGTGAGTTAAACGTTCTTCCAGCACCCATAAGTTCATCGGAATAAAGCGTGAAAGTAATTTCATCCGTGCCATAGAACTCAAGCATGGACTCTCTCAAGGACTCGAAGATAGCGGCTCCGAAGGTCGCGTGTCCGGAAATGTAAGTCGGAAATGGAGGCGTGAAGTTATTCCCCTCTCCTCCGGGAGCCCCCAGCGGAATCCAAAGGGGGTCGGCTTCGGTCAATGGGTTGCCGTCGAGATCCGCTTCCCGAATTCCGGTAACGGGTCGCCACAAATCGTATTCAAATTTGGCATTCCAGGCGACGATTCCGGCGTCAGCGGCTGCGACCGCTGCTTTGGCGAACATTTCCGCGTTCTGCACTTCCGTGTTGCCCAGCTCCGTCGCGATCGTTCGCATTGCCTGGTTGTAAAGCTGAAACGGCGTGCCCATTCCCACGCGATCATAGGCCCAGAAATTGCCGATCCCCGTTTGCTCCGCAGTCCTTGTCGCACTGTTTAAAGCTCCCAGCTCCTTGACCTCGTTGAAAGCATTGGCGTACTCGACACTGTCCAAAGCGGGCATGGGGGGTGGTAAGAATTGGCGGTTTGATTCCAGGGCGAAAGTACGCACATTGCCCCAGTCGGGTCCCCAGGCTTCCTGGCCGGGATTCAAGGGATCGGGTCGCCAGCGTCCGGGTTCGTTGCTGGGGATGTACTGGCGATTGGAATCGTAGCCGTCGCTATTTCGGCGGGCTACTATCGACTGGCCAATCATCGAACCCATAGCGATTCCCGCCGCCTTACTGGTGCTGTCGGCAATGCCTGCCATGGTGGCTGAAAGTCGATTTTGCAGCATGCCTTGTTGATCGGGGTAGATCGAGTTCAACACCGTAAAGGCCGCTTGGGCAGCGGCTGCTGATGCTGAATAAGATCCGGATGACATTTGTCCATAATCGTAAAACGTCTGACCCCCGGATTGCCCCATGGCAAAACTGTCATGGATGGCCAAGTTCATCATGGCCAAAGTACGCGATGCCATGCCCGGATTCTGTTTGTCGATGTTGTTGACCAGGACATCGCTGGCAGTTTCGTTCCATTCAATGACAACATCGGCTTGAGTTGTTTGAGACAGGCACAGAGCAAGTAAGACGGTGATTGTGGGCAGTCTTGGCATGAGGAGTCTCACAGATGCGATGGGCGGCGTCGGGGCGATCACTCGGGCAGCCGGCATGAATTCCCACGGTTGTCCAAGGCGCGGCAAGCACCCGCAACACGCTCTTGCAGGCTAGACGACCGATTGGGCAGCGGCTGCGTATCTTGGCTGTGGTGAGCCGGTTTGAGGGGCAAGCACGGGCGTACCAGGCGATTCTCGTCCGAAAACCAATAGCTTCAGTGTAATTGACCACGGTAGGACAGGCAAAGGATTCGCAATTCCGCCTCTACATTTGCTGGTTCATCCATCGAACCCTGATGCTCGCATGGAATTCTGGACTTGATCGGTGGCGAGCGAGCTGCACTTGGCAATCCGGGGCATGAACGCTTAGGATGCGGTGTCGCGGATCGGCAGTTTTTTCCAAACTGCAACTTCGAATTTCCTCACCTCAGGGAGCTAACAGCTGCCCATGTCCGACTTGTCATCAGAACTGCGTTTGCCCAATTTTGAGGCTGGAATTGACGGATTGTTACCGGTCGTAGCTCAGGACAAGGCCACGGGACAGGTGTTGATGCTGGCCTGGATGAACAGGGAGGCCTGGGACGAGACGTTGGAGTCTGGCAGGGCCGTTTATTTCAGT
>JANSWS010000753.1 GCA_024743355.1 bacterium | reverse complement strand
TGGAACGCCGCGAAGTCGTCATTCTGGGCACGCAATACGCCGGCGAAATGAAGAAGGCCGTTTTCACCTTGATGAACTATCTGATGCCGCGCCAAGACGTGCTGCCCATGCACTGTTCCGCAACGGCGGATCCAGAGACGGGCAAGTCATCGGTCTTGTTTGGTTTGTCGGGGACTGGCAAGACGACGTTGTCCGCGGATCCCAAGCGTGAATTGATCGGAGACGATGAGCATTGCTGGACGGATGAGGGCATTTTCAACATAGAAGGTGGCTGTTACGCCAAAGCGATTTTCCTGACTCGCGACGCGGAACCGCAAATCTTCGACGCCTTGAAGTTCGGGGCTGTGTTGGAGAACGTAGTTTACGATCAGGCCGATCATCACGTGGATTTTGCCGACAGCAGCATCACGGAGAATACGCGGGGTGCCTACCCGATCGAATTCATTCCCAATGCTCGCGTGCCCTGCGTGGCTGGACATCCCAGTGACGTGATCTTTCTGACCTGCGACGCATTCGGCGTGTTACCACCTTTGAGCAAGCTCACGCCCGAACAGGCTGAATACCACTTTATCAGCGGATATACCGCCAAGGTTGCCGGTACCGAGATGGGAGTCACGGAGCCTCAGGCTACATTTTCGCCTTGCTTTGGCGGTCCCTTCCTGGTTTGGCATCCCGGCAAGTATGCGACGTTGCTTTCCAAGCGGATTCGTGATTACGGAGCCGATGTGTGGCTCATCAACACCGGTTGGAGTGGCGGTTCTTACGGAGTTGGCAAGCGGATTTCACTGAAGCACACGCGGGCCATTTTGGACGCAGTGTATTCCGGGAAACTCAGTTCAGCCAAGACCGAGGTGGAACCTTACTTCGGTTTGAATGTGGTGACTGAGTGCCCGGGAGTTCCCAGCGAGATTCTGGTTCCCAAGAACACATGGAGCGACAAGGCGGCCTACGACGCAAGGGCAACCAAGCTCAGCAAGTTGTTCCAAGACAATTTCGAAGCCTATGCCGCGGGTGTCAGTCCTGAGGTATTGGCTGCGGGCCCCAAAGTGCTCGATGGCTCACCCACTTAAAGTGTGTTGAGGAACATCCATTGTTCCTGTAAGAGCACTCGTCGCCCACTGCAAGTGCGCGGGCGCCCGCCTGCAGGAGATTGGCAAACGACCAGGCCATCTGCCTTCGCTCGAAGGTAGGTGGCCTTGTGAATTGAGTTGTGGAACAGCTCTCCGAGCTGTATTCCCGCTGTCTCCCAGCCCGTCGTGCGGCTTGAGAGTACGTCCCACTTGCCGAGTGGGATCGTCGCTTTCATGGCACTTCGTTCCGGGTTGCGAAGTGCCACCGTGTCATATCGTCGGCCCCCAATGCGCAACGCTGTGCAGCATTTTGTGTCAAACGGTTCCCCCGAGAATACAAGCACGACGCGCCAGCAAGTGAGTTCCAGTCGCCATCGAGTACACACTCGCTAGCGCTTTTTGATGTTGCGCTATTTTGTGAACAGGTGCAAATCTATCATGCGAACGATGGG
>JANSWS010000390.1 GCA_024743355.1 bacterium | reverse complement strand
GGGCTCCAACATCGGCGCCGTTTGCCGCCCCAGTAGAAACATGTTGCTCAGCGGCAGGAGTTATTTTCGCTGGGCCGAGCCCGCATCCGGCGAGCCCGCATTAAATGCTCCCGCACTGGAAAATACGCTTCCAGCAACGTTTAGGGCGGCCGGGTACGAGACCTACCACCACGGCAAGCGGGGAAATACAGCTCAACTGATTCACCGTCAGTTTGACCATTCGCATTACCTGGACGATTTCGCGGCCCGTTGGACTTCGCCGGCAGGTAAGCAAATTGTTGACGACGCCGTTCGCTTCCTCTCGAACCGAGATAGCGATCGTCCATGGCTAATGTATTTGGCTTTTGCCACACCTCATGATCCTCGATTCGCGAGTGTCCAGGAACTTGAATATTACGAATCGCGAAAACTGCAGCTGCCGGTCAATCGTGCTTCGTGGCACCCCTTTGACAATGGCTCGGTAACGGGCCGTGACGAATGGACAGCGCTTTGGCCTCGCAGCGATCAAATTCTGCAAGATCAATGGGCCGACTACTACGCGGTCATCAGCGGGCTGGACCTGCAACTAGGCCGCCTGCTGGAGTATCTGCGCGACACGGGGCAACTGGACAATACGCTGATTGTGTACACCTCGGATCATGGTCTCAGTATGGGCAGCCATGGCCTGATGGGCAAACAAAACGTCTATGAACATGGCTATCGCGCTCCGCTGATTGTCTGCGGACCCGGCGTTGCCGCTGGCCGAGCCCAAGACCCCGTGTACTTGATGGATCTGCTTCCCACATTGTGTGAGTTGGTTGGTTTGAAAATCCCTGAGCGACTGGATGGTCAGAGTTTTGCGAAAATGCTGCAGGGCAGGGGTGGGGGACCGCGGGAGGCCATCATGCTGGCCTATGCGGATACGCAGCGTGCAGTCCGGCAAGGCTCCTGGAAACTCATCCGCTATCCCCAGATCGGTCGCAGCCAGTTGTTTGATCTGGCGCATGACCCCTATGAGCAACATGACTTGGCGGAAGCCCCTGAGCAGCAAACCAGAGTTTCACAACTGACGCAACTCTTGAAGAAATTGCAATCACAACTTGGCGATGGCTTGGATGTGACGGCGCACCCCACATCGGACGGCAGCTTCACCGTACCACAAAGTGAGCAGGTTGCTCTGCAAATTAATGCACCGGTTCCGACCAGCAAGCCTGGCATCGATGACTTACACGCAACAGTCGCAGCCGGCTGGACTGGTCAGGCTTCGGATCAGCACTTCGTCGTTCGACGCCCGAAAGACGGTTACTTTACAGCCATCTCCGTGGGCTTGTCGCGTGGCGACACTCAGGTCGTCAGTGGATTGCGATTTGACATCGTTACGGCTGACAATGTGCGGATTACTAAGCTTGTAGGTGATCCCGACGCTCGCTGGACTCCGCTTCTGGACCAAATGAATGCCAAGCGTCAGCCGATCGGAATTCACGGTGCTTCCGGCCATGTGATTGATCGCCTGGGTTTTCTACAGGCTGATGGTCGAAGATCGCCGGCCCTGGGCGGCCGCGGAGGCGACATGGCCTTTGAGCTGCAGATTCATGGTGCTGAGCAGCGATTATCCGCAGCCTTTGAAGGCTTCTACGGAACGCTGTGCCCTTGGCAGGGCAGTCTTGCCATCGAGTCCCTAGGAATCCTGTTCTATTCGCCAGAACGCAATGCTGTTGCTAGCCCCCAATAACGCGGCATGAGTCAGGCGGAGCGTCTGCCTTGATTCGCAGGGCCAAGTGGCAGGAGTCGGAAGTCTTTGCAAAAACCAGCCTCGCTGCCACACCACTAAACATTCTGCTGGCCCAAACAATGTGTTTGCCCACTGGCTTAAAAAGGTCCGCCTCTGTACGACTCAAAATTCCTCGAAAATTTCGTCCAAGATCGTGTTGGATGCAACGAATTGAGATTGCATTCGGCGGGGCTTTCGGGTGACTATCCGATTGGAAATTGAGATTGGGAAGCTAGATTCAAGGAAATCACTTCGATGAAAAATCGATTGCATAAACTGCACCAAGCTGGCAAATGCTGCCTATGCCTGGGAGTAGCTGTGGCTGGACTGTCACTATCCACTCCGACGCCCTGCGCGGTTGCGGACGAACCGGACAATCCGCCCGCCGTGGCCTCTGAGGATCGCGACGATTACGATCCGGAAGCGCGATTCGATTTGCAAGTACGGGAAGACTTATTCGCTGGATTCGAGGGTGACGACGAAGCCTTGAAGCGCGGGTTAGCTAAATGTGAAGAGACGCTCGCCAAGGTTCCCGATCACCCCGAAGCACTGGTATGGCGAGGTGCGGCTTTCGTATTCATGTCGGGACAGTCATTCCAAAAGGGAAACCAGATTGAAGGATTCAAATACTGGGGCCAGGGTTTAGCCGACATGGATAAAGCGGTCGAGCTTGCACCCGACAATGTAGCGGTATTGATTCCACGTGCGGCCGTGTTGCTACCCGCTGGCAAGTCCGCTCCACCAGCCATGGGGCTACCTTTGCTCAAGCAGGTTCGAAAGGATTTTGAACGGATCTACCAGCGCCAAGAAAAGTATCTCGACCAATTGGGAGAACATCCGCGGGGTGAACTACGGATGGGCCTGGCCGATGTGTATCGAGCACTCGATGAACCCGAAAAGTCGCGTCAGCAACTGGAAGCCGTAGTCAAGGAGCTACCTGAGACCGAGTATGCGGCGCGTGCGGCCAAATGGTTGAAGGCCGGTGCCGATGTCAAACTCTCCCACAATTGCATCGGCTGTCACTCGGAATAGCCTTGTCTTTACCCACTTTTTGACAGTCACGCGAGCAAAAAAGCCAATCAAAACTCCTACTCCTACTCGTGCTCCTACTCGTGCTCGGGTCCGGGAGCACGTCGATTACGATTACGAGCGCCATTTCATTGAGCACGAGTACGATTGCGGAATAAAAATGTGGGTAATGCCAAGCCGAATAGCCCCGGCTCGGCTCGTTCTGCACATCGCTCTGCTGGCGTTCTCCTGGTTACAATACAGGTCCAATCTGGCGAATGGAACGTCATTTCCCTTCGCTGGAATGCACCCCGTGCCGGCAGGACCCAGGACTAAACAACGAGCATCGCGATGATATTTTCAGGATATTGCAGAAAACTGGGCCCCATTCCGCTTGTTTTGTTGCAGTTGAGTCTGGGCTTCCAAAACCTATGGGCTCAACAGCCTTCGGATGTACGGTCACCAGTTGAAATCGATCTCAATGACCAGTCGCATCGCCAAGTCGTGGTCGACCGGGAAGCGGGACAATACTTGGGGCATCCCACCACCTGTCTGCTCGAGGACGGCAAAACCATACTGTGCGTATACCCCAAAGGGCATGGCCGTGGCGGTATTGTCTACAAGCGGAGCCGCGACGGCGGGCTCACCTGGAGCGAACGCTTGCCAACGCCCGCGAATTGGTCCACATCGAGAGAAGTTCCTACCCTGCATCGAGTCATCGACGCCAGCGGGAACAAACGTCTCATTCTGTGGTCGGGACTCTATCCCGCACGCAAAGCCATCAGTGAGGACGATGGCAACAATTGGAGTCCGCTGGAGGCGGCAGGCAATTGGGGCGGCATCGTAGTAATGGGCTTCGTCGAACCCCTGCAAACCGGCGCGGGACATTATCTGGCGATGTTTCACGACGACGGCCGCTTCTTCCGCCAAGGCGGCGTGAAATCGAATACCTTCACGCTCTATCAAACACGTTCGTTTGACGGGGGCCTGACCTGGTCAGATCCTGAAAGCGTTTTTCAATCCTCGGAAATTCACCTGTGTGAACCAGGCTGCATCCGCTCTCCGGACGGAAAGCGTCTCGCCGTCTTGCTCCGCGAGAACGCGCGACGCCGCAACTCCTACCTAATTTTCTCGGACGACGAGTCGAAAAGCTGGACCGAGCCGCGAGAGCTGCCCTTGGCGCTCACCGGCGATCGACATGTTGGCAAGTACGCACCGGACGGTCGTTTGTTGATCAGCTTTCGCTGCAATTCTCCAGTCGACAAACGTTCGCAGCGCAGCTTCGAGGGCGATTGGGTGGCCTGGGTAGGCACTTGGGATGACTTGATTGACAGTACTTCGGGTCAATACTTTGTGCGGCTAAAAGACAATCACAAGGCCTATGACACCGCCTACCCAGGAGTGGAGGTCTTACCGGATGGCATCTTCGTGCTGACCACATACGGCCATTGGATGGCGGATCAGCAGCCGTACATATTGAGTGTCCGGGTCAAACTCTCCGAACTCGACCAAATGGCCTCTTCCTCGGCCTCCGAATGAAACGGGTTGGCCGCAAGTCGATTTTTGGAAACGTGCATGGCTGCGTTGCAGCTGGATGTGGATGGCTGACGACCCGCAGGCACTGAAAATTCCTCCATCAAAAAGTTCAAACCTTGTCTGCCGACCCACGCTTGCCGCTGCTCGAAGCCTACTGCAAGGGACTATTGGAGGATGTCCTGCCATTTTGGATACAGCACGGATTTGATGCCGCTCATGGCGGCTTCATGACCTGTTTGAATCGGGATGGAACGGTCATCGACACCGACAAAGGTGTCTGGCAACAGGGCAGAGCTTGCTGGTTGTTTGGCAAACTCTTCAATCACGTCGACCGTCGCGAAGAATGGCTGAACTTGGCTCGCAATACAGGCGACTTCTTGGAGCGTTATTGCTTTGACGCCCAGGATGGAAGAATGTGGTTTCATGTCACGCGCGAAGGATTGCCCATCCGCAAACGCCGCTATGCATTCTCGGAGGCCTTTGCCGCGATGGCTTTCGGGCAACTGTATCGCGCTACACAAGTAGCGGAGTATGCAGAGAAAGCCCAGGCTTTGTTTCGGAAATTCATCGAACACCATCTGGAACCCGGTCATTGCCAACCGAAGTTCACGAACACCAGGCCCATGAGGGGCATTGGCTTTCCAATGATCGCCATCAACGTCGCACAGGAACTCCGCGAATCCATCGATCTCAACCAGGCCAATTATTGGATCGACCGCTGCATCGAAACCATTCGGGAATTCCATGTCCGACCAGAACTGGAATGTGTTTTGGAAAACGTGGGTGTCGACGGTCAGTTCGTAGATCACTTTGATGGTCGCACCCTGAACCCCGGCCACGCGATTGAGGCAGCCTGGTTCATTTTGTGGGAGGGACGTTACCGAGGTGATAGCGAATTAATCCGGCTTGGCTGCCAAATGCTGGACTGGATGTGGACTCGCGGCTGGGACTCACAGCACGGTGGCCTACTCTATTTCGTCGACGTCAAGAATCTGCCCGTGCAAGAGTATTGGCACGACATGAAATTCTGGTGGCCCCAATGCGAGGCCATTATCGCCACTCTTTTGGCCTGGATTCTGACTGGAGAAGAACGCTATGCCGAATGGCATCGGCAAGTCCACGAGTGGGCCCACCAGCATTTGGCGGATCCCGAATACGGTGAGTGGTTTGGCTACCTGCACCGCGACGCCCGTGTCAGCGTGCCGATCAAAGGCAATCTATGGAAAGGGCCCTTTCACCTGCCACGCATGCAACTCTACTGTTGGAAGATGCTCGAAGACGATTTGGCTTCCGCCCGACAACCAGAACAAGAACCTAGGTAATCCGTTCGCGAATAGCGGCCCGCCATTCAGTTTCCTACGGCTCAATGCGGTAAACGGCTTGGCCGGTGGCGGCGACCTGTTCCACAATGTCAGCGGCTCTGCTTGTGCCTCCCGCTTTTTGAATAGCGTCCTTGAGACGTTCGGCGTTCTGGCGGTAGCCTGGCGTTTCCCAGACTCTCTCTATGGCTGACCTTAGTCTTGGCACACTGAGACGTCGCAATGGCACGAACTCTCCCGCACCGGACCAGGCGATACGACTGGCCACTCCTGGTTGATCGTTGGTTATTGGGATAGCCACCATCGGAACACCGCTCTGTAGCGACTCCAAAGTCGTGTTCATACCCGCATGTGTGATTGTCAGTCGCGAACGTGGCAGCAAATCGAGTTGTGGTGCGTAGCCGACGAGCAGAGGTTTCCCGGGTAATTCAGGCATGGATTCAGGTTCACTGCCTCCCCCCAGGGCGATCACCAGTTGGGCTGGCAGTTCACTACAAGCCTCCGCAATCACGCGATAGTTCTCCACCAGACGATTCTGCAGGGTTCCTAGAGACGCATAGATCAAGGGCCGATCATCGAGGCGATCCCAGGGAAAGTCGCTCGATTCACGACAACTGGCATTTGCGTAAGGCCCGGTAAAGTGAAAGGTGCGCGGAAGTTCGCGTCGTGGAAACTCGAACTCAGCCGGTTGTTGGCAAATCTGCGCCAAGTCTGAAAACATCTCATTCGGGTCGTCGATTAATGGCAATTTCCACTTACGGCGATAATCTTGCAGCATCTCTTTGAGCGAACGCGTCATGTGTTCGACCAATTTGTAGCCCAGCCAATTTCGCAGCCTGCCGAAGGCGTCAGGACGGTACGACCAATCCGTATTGATGGGAGGAGCGTTGATCTCGCGATTGAATAGCAGGGCGCAGCAGACGCTGACGAATGGCAATTCGAGGTGTTTGGCAACTTCCGCGCCGCCAAAGGAGGACTGATCGACGAGCAAAGCGTCGACCGACTCGCCTCGGATAACTTGCGGAGTTTCTTCGAGTATGCAGCGTGTGGTGGTGGTAAAAAGCTCCAGGGTATATCGCAGAGCGGGCGCACCGCTCAACCTTCCCAACTCTGCCATTTTCCTGCGCATGGTACCGCGCGGAAAATCACGCTGTCCCACGGGAACAAAATCCAAGCCTGCTGCGGTTGCCTTAGGCTCCGCATCTTCGATGCAAAACAGAGTAACCCGATGCCCTCGACGCACCAACTCGTTACCGAGCGTCGTCATCGGATTCAAATGCCCACTGGCCGAAGGACAGATCATTCCAAAGTGCGGCATCAAACAGATTTTCGTGAAAGGAAGTCGGTAGCCAATATCGCCTCTAAGAATCTACGGCCGCAGTATAAGCCTCGTGGCGGGCGGGTTGCAAAAACCACACTCGGCCCAAACGCTGTGAAGCATTCTGGCATTGTCTTTATAAGCTTGAAACGCCAGCGAGTGTGTACTTGACTGCGACCGAAACTCGCTCGCTCGCGCGGTGGGGGTCGCTTGCGGCCGCACTCCGGCCGTAACATCGCTCCGCATCGCTGTTCTGATGACGCAGCTTCGCTCTGACTTGCAGTCTTGCAGGCGGATCTTGTTACGAGCCTACTTGCCTGTAGGCTCGTAACCAACGAGCACCTGGGCAAGCCTACGTTCGGGCGC
>JANSWS010000648.1 GCA_024743355.1 bacterium | reverse complement strand
GGTCCTGCTGCCATCAGCGTTCCACCGATCTTCGCCTGCTCCTATCCTTGCTGGCCGGAATTCTCGGTTCCGGAGCAAAGCTCAGCGATAAGCTGGGATACAGCGATTCCCCATCCCAGGGCTCCCGCTTCGGGAGCTATGCGTCCATTCTTACCTGTAAGCGTGACATGAACCACCCCGTCAGGCCAAGGAATGGCGATGGGGTAATCGGCAACATCCAGCATATGTTGATCAATGGGACTATCGCCGATGGCAATCGTGGTGAGCTTGCGATCGGCGCTGGATGCGAGTTGATTGACCACCTGTTGGAGCGCGTAACCCTTGTCTGTTTGACCTGCCACGTGCCAGAAGCGGCCGCCCCGGGTCAGCGTTAGTGACTGGGCTTCCAAGGCCGACCGAAACGCGTCAATTCGCGATTCTTCGTCCTCCCAAACGAGCGGCTCGGTACTGCTACGGTTGAGTGCGGCCAGCGCGCGGTCGCGCGGCAATCCGGTCTTCTCCATCACCCCCTGCACCTGCAAGTCCTGAAAGGAGGTAAAGCGAAACTCCGTTTTCAACCCGGCTAGGGTCCGCAAAATTGAATCCCGACTGGCCCCCAAAACCGTCGTGTTTCCCTCTACTGGCGGCCTGCTACGCGACCAGATAATGGTGCCGCCATTCTCGCAAATCAGGGGCGCATCGCGGAGCTGCATCTCGTCCGCCAAGACGCGCATTTCGGCTTCGGTCTTACTGGAAGCCAGAATGAGTGGAATCTGCCGTTGGCGAATCCTATCCAGAGTCGGCACAGCGGACTGAAAGCTATAGTCGTTCTTATTCAGCAGACAGCCGTCCAGATCGGAAAAGATCAGAATCGCGGTTCCATCCAGATGAAGCATAGTGCAAATCCGAGTTGTTCCTTAGCAAGTGATAGCTGCGGGTGCCTTGTCAGGACTAAGCATGGGCGTTCGGTGCGCAAATATTGCAGAGTCTGCTGACAGGCAACGTTACTTGTTGCGGGAAGATGTACCGCGGATCGTTAGAAAGGCGCATTAAGTGCACGTTCCCGTTTTTCATGTCGTTCCCGCGAGAATAGATTTCCATCCTCGTCTTCGGCTGGTGGAACCAGGCTAAATCCATCCCACAGGTTCGGGATCCTGGCAGCGCGATAGATGGACCAACCGAAGGGGCTGCCCAGGCCGCTGTTGAACTCAATCTCAAAGACCTTCTCCGGTTTGGGACCGCGTGTAATCTCAAATATTCGCGCCCACTGATGGTCCGCAGGAACATTATCGCTAGGCGTCCCGTCTTCCAATTCGATGTGACCACCGTTGGTGATCAGCAAATTCTCCGTTTGAGGCAGCCAATCGGCTTCGCAATAAAATGGGCAGTAAAATCTTTCATCGCCAATGCCACGGAACTCGTAAACCTGCTCGACCGTCATGGCTTGTTCATCGATCTTGAACTCGACGACCCGACTTTGGTTGTCCGGCCCCAGGGTGGCCTTTTTGAAGGGACGGGCTCGATAGTTGCCATTGTCGTACACCATCAGCGTACCCTTCGGCGTGATTTGCGGCGAATGCTGGTGATAGGTCCATTGCAAGTCTCCCACGGGCTTGAGCAAATACTTTTGCCAGGCCTTTCCCCAACCGTCCGGGTCTCCCAGGATCCAACGTATCTTCTTGGTTGCCCAATCAATCTTCATGATGCAATCCAGGTGACGAAAGGAAACGATGATTGCTTGTTCCTCCGGCAGGTAGAGAAGAGCGTTAGCGTGGCTCCAATCGCGGGCTTGTTCGCCGTTATTGATGAGATAGTCGTATTTGTCTTTCCAGAAGTTACTTAAGGCCATGTATCCGAAACGCCGTCGGTCCAGCACGTTCGTCAGATGCAGCTCATCCAGGATTTCGCCCGTGCCGGCATCAAACTCGATAACTCGATCGCACACCACATAGGCCGGTGCCCAAGGAGCCTCGGGCTCGAACTCGCTGGTGGGAAACTCTTGGAATCTTCTGAGTTCCGTGGCCAGTGTCATTAGTCTTCCCTCACGACTCTCTAAAAGGTCGTGGTGCATGGTATCGATTTCGACAGGAATGGAGCGATCATCGGGTGGATAGGTGAGATTGGTGGCCACCCACCGCCGATGGTCCCTGCCGAGCATGTCGATTTCATAAGCAAAGCGGTAGCTTCCGTGCTGATAGAGGATATGTCCGTTTTTCAAAATCCGCATGTCGGCGATGCGATCACCCGTCGCGCAAAACCATACCACTTCCCCCAATTCATCCACGGCTATGATGTAGCCATAGTCGAGCATACTCGTCGACTCACGCCATAGGTTGACTGCGAATAATGTAACACCCGGTTCCATTTTCTCAGGATCTGCATGCACAACTCGAAGTGGTGGAAATGAGTCGGGGAGCGGTGGAGTGTGAAAGCTTAGCGGCTCACTGGTTTGCTGTTGTGCCTGGTCCGGAGTTCGTACGTGCACTCGGATTGTGTGTTCGCGATTGGGTTTAAGACCCATCACAGCGATCGCATGGCTTCGGCCAGCTCCTGTTTGAGACGGTTGTTCCCAGCTGCGCTGACCGTCGTAGACTTCCAGCACTACCTCCACTTCCGTGGCGGATTCGAATTCAACAATTGCCACTAAGGGCACACGTTCGATGGGGTTGGGTCGAATGGTGGGTTGTCCGACAAACAGCGATTGTGAAGCGGCAGGTGCGGCAGATGCAACTGCTCGCGGCTCGCGGGCTTCCGCTTGCTGGCC
>JANSWS010000595.1 GCA_024743355.1 bacterium | reverse complement strand
CGACGACATCATGCAGTTGTTGGAAGAGGCGGACAACAATCAATTTGTGTCCTAAGGTCTTTCGCCACGAGGGCGAGACTAGATTGGAACTGAAAACCTCGACTGTGTGTTCGAGCCCCGTGCCAGGTCGCAGGGTCGAGATTTGCAGATAGAACGTGATCACGTTCAATTCGGAAGTAAGCGAACACCTTTTCCGTACTGAGCTGGCTGTGTTTCGTCAGCAGCCTCGCTCAACAACGCGGGTCGATTTTGGGAGTACAGCTGGCCTACCATGTCTTCAACAGTTGAACGAGTTGTGACTGTTTTGAATCCCATGGGGATTCATATGCGTCCAGCGGATCAGCTGTCGCGTGTGGCCGGGCAATTTGAGTCCCAAATTTCGATCGAAAAGGACGGACAATCCATCGACTGCAAGAGCATCATGAGCATCCTGACACTGGGTGCGCGACAGGGAACCCGGCTGCATTTGCGGGCCGATGGAGTCGATGCGAAGCAGGCGGTTGAAGTTCTATCCGAATTGTTTGATCGAGGATTCGACGAATCCGACTCGGAGGTTACTCCGGAACCCACCAATCAGTAGTTGCCTCTGCGGAGGCATGCCAGCGGTCGGGTTTTACCACAATTCAAGAATAGCACTTAACATCAAGCCACTTTGTCGTGACCAATCGACGCTCGTCAGATCGAGCCGAGGTGTCTGCTGTGGGATTTTGAAAAGACTTTTCGGAGACTGAAGTCGATTGAATCCATCCACCGAATTTGCCCGTCGAACCAAGAGCCAGGCTGCTACAGGTTTCTCTTGGAGAACGGAATGTGGAAAAGCACGGAACAGCCGAGGCATTGGATCTCGCGTAGCTAGCGAGACTCGCCCGAAGAGTCACGTCCTGCCTAAGCTAACTGGGGTATCGGACGCAGCGGTCGGCGGAAGAGGCTTGCAGCCACACTTATGCTCGAACTGCAAGGTATTGCGGTTTCGCCTGGAGTAGCAATTGGAAAGGTGTTGATCCTGGACCGTGAAGGCTACAGGATTACCCGAACCCAGATCGATTCAGCGGACCGTCATAAAGAGTCTCAAAGATTGCTTGCCGCAATCGAAGATGCCGCCGCGCGTCTATCTCAACAGACTCGCGAATCGAGCAAAGCCGCCGGTAAGCATGTGCAAGCCATCTTTTCCGCCCACCAGCAGCTCTTGCTGGATCCCATGCTTCGCAACGAATGGCTGCGACTGGTCGAAGAGCAGTGCGTGTCTGCGGAGTATGCGGTGTCCTCGGTGTTGAACCGCTATGCGCAGGCCTTTCGACGGATGGGCTCGCCGATGATGAGCGAGCGGGCAGCGGACGTGCGGGACATTGAGCGAGAGCTACTTGAGTCGCTGGGAGGAACACCTCTCCAGGTGACCGGAGGCGCTGAGCAATCGGTGTTGCTCAGTCACGATTTGACTCCCCGCGAGACGGTTAATTTGGATCGCGAGAAAATCGTGGGCTTCTGCACGGAAGTTGGCGGGGTAAGCAGCCACACTGCGATTGTTGCCAGGGGCATGGAGATTCCGGCGGTTGTAGGTGTGGGCGATTTCCTACATCGCATTGAAGGTGACGCGGATATCATCGTCGATGGCTTCAGCGGTCGCATCATTCTGGCACCCGACGAAGCGACTCTCAAAAGCTACCGAGAAGGCATCTTGGCTCGCGTCAGCCGGGCGGAAAAGTTGACGGGGCTCCGCGATCTGCCCGCTGAAACCACGGACGGAACGCGTATCCAACTCTTGGCTAACATCGAATTTCCGGCTGAAGTCGCTGGCTGCTTGGAACGGGGGGCGGAAGGAGTTGGGCTCTATCGAACGGAGTTTCTTTATCTTGGTGCCAAGGACGAACCACAGGAAGAAGAGCAATTTCAGGCTTACAAGCATGTCGTCTGCGCCATGGCTGGGCGTCCCGTGATTATGCGGACCTTGGACCTGGGAGCCGATAAAGCCGGAGGAATAGCACCCGCCGATCCCGAGAACAATCCTTTCCTGGGCCTGAGAAGCATTCGGCTGTCGCTCAGACAACCTCGGGTGTTCCGCACGCAACTCCGAGCCATGCTGCGTGCGGCTGAATACGGTCCACTCAAGATCATGTTTCCCATGATCACAACCATGCATGAGTTGCGGACGGCCAGGATGCTGCTGAGGCAGGTTATGGACGATCTGCGAGAAGAGGGGCACAGCGTACCTACTCAGATCTCCGTGGGAATGATGGTCGAAGTTCCGGCGGCAGTCTTGATGTTGGAACACTTTTTACCTGAGGTTGATTTCATCAGCATCGGCACCAATGACCTCATTCAGTACACCATGGCTGTTGATCGCGGTAATGAACATGTGGCAGATCTTTACGCCGGTCATGATCCAGCCGTCTTGAGGCTGTTGAAGCTGGCCATCGACACCGCCAACCGTTTTGATACGGACGTGAGCGTCTGCGGCGAAATGAGCTCTACGCCCACCACGGCCTTAATGTTGATCGGCCTGGGCATCCGAGTATTGTCCGCGCCACCTCCCGCACTTCTACAAGTCAAACAAGCCATCCGGAGCATCAGTATTGAGGATACTCAGAAGTTGGCCGCGAGAGCCCTGGAGTTTGAAACCGCGCGTGAAGTGGACGCGTTTCTGCAACAGCGTTTTGCGGAACTGGTCCCTGAGATGAGCGTAGGAGCCTAGCTATGGATAAGACGCGACTCAGGATTCGATTTACGAAAACCGGAAACCTCCGCTGGATCAGTCACAAAGACCTGGCCCGACTCTGGGAACGGCTACTGCGGAGGGCCGATTTGCAGCTGGTCTTCAGTGAAGGTTTTCACCCCAAACCTAAGATCAATTTCCCCTCGGCATTGGCTCTTGGAATAGAGGCTCTGGAAGAGGTGGTGGAATTGGAGGTTCATGGAAATGTGGACATCGACCAGGTGAAACAGAAGATCGTCGGCCAGATGCCAGAGGGCATGTCCTTGATCGAAGTGCAAGCTCCCAATTTAGCGGAGGGTAAAGCCAAGGTGGTTGCCGCCAGCTATCAGATATCCATACCGCAACCCCGCATCGACCAGACTCGCACAAGAATTGGGGAGATTCAATCGGACGGTCGGATGGCCATTGAGCGTGACGGGAAAACGATTGTCTGCTCAACAGAAGATGATTTTGAGCTTGCGCTCGAGGGTGAGAAGTTGAAGTTTACGATTCCAGTGACTTCGGATGGTTCGGTTCGGCCAGCCGAAGTGCTGGAGCATTTGGGATTGTCTGGGCTGCTAGAAGATGGTGCTGTGCTGCAGCGTTCCAAGGTGCATTTGAAGCAGGAAGAGTCCGCGGAACAGCATCAGTCGGAGCAAACAGTTTGACGCCAGAATGTCATGCGGATCGAAGGTTTGAAAGCCCGCACATGCGGTTGGGATGGTGATTGTTTGCTGGGATGATGGCCGGCCTTATG
>JANSWS010000003.1 GCA_024743355.1 bacterium | reverse complement strand
GCCAATCGACCAGTGGCGGGCTCATGTCGACATTCCAGAATTGAAATTCATGTCCAAACAATCCGTTTCGCTGGACGATGACGCTGCGACCTACACCATGACCAGGGAAAAGTCTAAGCCATTAGATTCACAGGGGACGGCTACGGATACCAAAGTGTCAGCTGAATACTAGGAGAAATAGAACTATGTCAGACCAGCATCGTCGTTCGTTCTTGACCAAGCTTTCCGCAAGCGCCACTGCCGCGGCCATCGGATCTGCTTTCAGCGAACTCTCCGGTAGGCTAGCCTTCGCCGAATCGTCTCTGGCGAACCTCTACGGCGAACTGGTTGAAACGCCCGATCAAACCACAGGCGAGTCTCTGCTCAGGCTACCCGAGGGTTTTCGCTATTGGTCCTACGGTTGGACAAATCAACCCATGAGTACCGGAGAACCAACGCCGGGGGCCCATGACGGGATGGCTGTCATTTCCGAAATGGACGACCAGATTGTTCTTTGTCGCAACCACGAGATCGGCTCGCCCGGTAGCGCTTTCTGGAAGCATCACGCCTACGATGGTTTTGCCGCCGGCGGTTGTACCAATCTTGTTTTCGATCGCAAGAAGGAAGTGTTTATCGACTCGAGGCCGAGCTTGGCCGGCACCGTGAAGAACTGCGCGGGCGGTGCTACGCCTTGGAACACTTGGCTCAGCTGTGAAGAGACTGTGGTTGGTCCCGAAACGAAACTCGACGACATGGACACCAACCCGCTGCAGAAATCGCATGGTTACGTCTTTGAAGTCCCTGTAGCAGGACAACTGAATCCCAAGCCACTCCTGTCGCTGGGGCGATTTGTCCACGAAGCCGTTGCCGTGGATCCAGAGACCCACATCGTCTATCTCACTGAGGATGCCGGAACGGCGGGACTCTACCGTTTTCTTCCTGAGCGCAAGTCAGACTTGGGCAGCGGACGTTTCCAAATGCTGTGTGCTCGCCAGGCTCTTGATGTCCGCAAAGGTGTTGCCCAGGGCAGCGTGTTTGATGTGAGCTGGGTTGATATTCCCGATCGGCTGCGAGCTCACAGCCCCGGAACCCAAGATGGACTCGGCGTATTTCAACAAGGTCGTGAGCGGGGCGGTCTGACCTTCGCCCGTCTGGAAGGTGTGGCCATTCACGATGGCAAAGTATTCATCACGGCAACCAGCGGTGGCGATGCGGAAGCAGGACAAGTCTGGCAATACGATCCGAAGCAAGAGCAACTGAGGCTGCTTTTCGAATCGCCCAGTTCCGAAGTGCTCGACATGCCGGACAACATGTGTGTCAGCATTCGTGGCGACATCTTGCTCTGTGAAGATGGCGATTATGTTCCGCAGCGGCTGCAGCTGCTCACTCCGGATGGAAAGCTCAGTCCCTTTGCCGAGAACAACCTGCGCCTTAATGGCATGTTCGGACATTCCGGAGATTTCCGCGGCAGCGAGTTGGCCGGAGCAACCTTTTCGAAGGACGGACAATGGCTGTTCGTCAACATTCAAACCCCGGGAGTGACTCTCGCCATTACCGGTCCCTGGAAGGCGGTATAGCTGTCAATCCTCTTACTCATTGACCTTTGACTACTCATTCTCGGCAGCGTCGCTTCGCGAAGAGCCGGTCTCCAAAAGAAATACGTTGAAAACATTTTTGCCAAGACTTGCAGATCGGAGATTGCTTCATGTTGCGTCGTCGTCTTGTTCACCTGTTTCAGCCGCTGTGGGCCATCCTTTGCCTTGTGGGGGCCACGCTTGGACAGTCCACGAAATGTTCGAACGGTCAGGAAGTGGAAGTCTCGTTCCAACAAGGCATTCATGGCTATTCAGGAACTGTCGATACGGAAATCTGGGCTTTAGCCACGAAAACCATCTTGAATGCAAACCCGAACGCATCCAGCGATGCCAACAACGATGGCGGTGAAAGCCAGGTTCTGATGCGGTTCGACGGAATTATTGGTAGTGGCGAAGGGCAGATACCACCAGGGTCGACCATCGTTTCGGCAAAGCTCATCGTCAGTGCGTTTGACCAAGGTACCACGGTTAACTTGCACCGCATGCTGGTTCCCTTTGGCAAGGCCGCAACGTGGGACAGCATGATCGCAGGCGTATCGGCGGACGGCTTGGAGGCCTCGCGGCATAAGGATGGCTTTACTTTCGGAAAGATAGCGGCCAGTTCATCGGGGGCCATTTTCGATGTCACGGACACCGTCCAGTTATGGGTTCACGGGAGCCCCAATTATGGATGGGTCTTCTTGAATACCGGTGGAAATGGCTGGGATTTTTATGCGTCCGAATTTGAGAAGGTCGAACAGAGACCCAGATTGACGGTGAGATTTGTGCCTGCTGCGTCCGCAGCACCGACATTGCTTTCTCGCAGCCCGATCACCCAAGTCGAACCGGATTCTGCGCGTTAGTTATCCTGCCGCTCAAAGTTTTACAACCTAACAATTTGTCTTCGTCGGTTCTCGTTTTTATTTGAAGGGAAGCCAATGCATCTCAATCAAAAGTCCAAGCACCCGGCCGGAACATGGCATTCGGACCCTTCCCATTTTCGTCCTCGGCGACGCGACATGCTTCGGGTCGGCTGGCTTGGTGGTTTGGGGCTTACCCTGGGCAACTATTTCGAACTCCGCGCCCAGGCTGGAGCAGCCGCTATTGAGCCTAAAGCCAAGAGCGTCATTCACATCTATTTGCAGGGCGGTTTCGCCCACATGGATAGCTTCGATCCCAAACCGGATGCACCCTCAGAATATCGCGGCATCCTTGGGACGCTCCACACGAAGGTCCCCGGCGTACTATTCAGCAGTCACATGCAATCTTCGGCCAAAGTTGCCGACAAGATTACGGTGGTCCGCAGTATGACACACACGGAGGTTGACCACAGCCGTGGCGAGCACAGTATGTTTACCGGTTACCGGCCGAGTCCCGCGCTGGTCTACCCAAGCATGGGCAGCGTCGTAGCGCATGAACTGGGACCTCGGGGTTCCATGCCGCCCTACGTCGTCGTACCGACGCAGAGAAGCCAATTCCTGGGCAGCGGCTACCTCAGTAACGCCTACGGCCCCTTCGCCTTGGGAGGAGACCCCGCGCGAAGCGGATTCCAGGTGCGCGATTTAAGCCTGCCGGAAGGAATTGATGAACAGCGGTTTGAACGGCGAAAGTCATGGAAAACGCTGGTCGATCAGCACTTTGCCAGCGCCGAGCGGGATGACAAGCTGGATACGATGAATGCATTCTATGGACGCGCTTATGACTTGCTTGCTTCTAAGGAATCCAAGGAAGCATTTAGTCTGGATGGCGAAAGTGAATCGACCAAGCAGCTCTACGGTATGGAAGCTTGGGGACCTGTATTGCGGCCTCGCGCCGGCGCCAGCTTCTTGATCGCTCGCCGACTGGTTGAAGCCGGGACTCGCTTCGTGACCGTGACCTACGGCGCCTGGGATACCCACGCTTATCACTATCGCGGTATCGAAACCCAGCTGCCCGATTTGGATCGCGCCTTTGCTGGCCTGATTACCGATCTCGATCAACGCGGTCTGTTAGATTCGACTCTTGTTCTGCTCACCAGCGAATTCGGCCGAACGCCTCGAATCAACGCCGGTGGTGGGCGTGACCATTGGCCTCGGGTGTTTAGCATCGTGATGGCCGGAGGTGGTATCAAACGCGGTTACGTTCATGGTGCTTCCGACTCGCTAGCCGCAGAGCCCGCGGATCAACCACTCAGCGTGGAAGACTATGCACATACTCTGTACTACCTGTTGGGCATCGATGCCAGAGAACAACTGATGTCACCTGGTGATCGGCCGCAGGCCATTGTTATGAACGGCAATGTCGTTCAAGAACTGCTGGCCTAATCCGAGTGGTGAAACACAAAGGAGACATCCTCTGACTATTCCAAAACAAATTCCATTGACGCTGTGGGTCAGCTGGCTGGCAATGACTTGCTGCATAGGCTCGGAACCATCCGTAGAGAGCGCGACCCCCATGGTGCTCGCGCGCGGTCAGCAGGTTGAACTGCAGATTATTGGCTCTGGCTTCATCGGTGCTCGAGAGCTGGTGTTCTACCAGCCTGGGATCCGATGCATGAATGTTCAAGTCGAGGACGAGTATTCCTTGACCGCCACGCTTGCAGTCGATTCGGATTGTGCGATCACCAGTCATGCTTTTCGCTTGCTGGGCGAGGAAGGGTTTTCTGAATTACGCTCGCTTCGAGTTGCACCGTTTCCCGTTCAGCCTGAGGGCGAACGGGATTCGGTCGATGAGATCGTGGAGTTATCCGCGTTACCGCGAACAATACTCGGTGTCCTAAACGAAGGAGAATATGACCGCTATGCAATCGAGCTGACGCGCGGTCAGCGACTGACCGTGGAGGTCGACGCAATTCGTTTAGGCGGTCAAATGCTAGATACCATTCTCTCCATTGTGGGCCCTGAAGGCGAACAACTGGCAATCCAGGACGATGGTCCGCTGCTACGGCAGGATCCAACCGCCAGTTTCGTCGCTGAGAAATCGGGGCGATATGTCGTTGAAGTTCGCGAGACCAATTACTCCGGGAGTCCTTCGAGTTATTACGCATTGCATGTCGGTCATTTTCCACCTGCTGGCTTAGCCTATCCCGCAGGTGGCCAGCTGGGAACTACTTTGGAGGTGCAATGGAAATCGGCGACAGAAGTCTCGGCTGAATTTAAATCTCAGCAGGTGAAACTCCCCCAAATCGCAGACGGATTCCAGCTTTTCGTCCAGGATGAATTTGGGAAGTCCGCTTCCTGCGTTCCTTTTCGGCTCAGTTCCTTTCCGAACGTTTTGGAGAATGAACCCAACGATAGCTTCGAGCACACCGTAGGCACCGCCGCGATTCCAATCGCCTTCAACGGAATTCTTCAAACCGATCGAGATGTGGACGTGTTTGGTCTCGAAGCAAGTCAAGGGCAAGCACTGCGGCTGCAAGTGTTTGCCGAGCAAATCGGCTCGCCTGCAGACACGTACCTAGAGTTGCATTCCTCGGGCGGACAGCTGCTCGCCCAAAACGACGATTGGGGATCTCAAGACAGCCGAATTGAGTTTACAGCTCCCTATTCGGGATCCTATTTTGTGTCCGTTCGCGACAAGCTTGGGCGCGGAAGCACGAATGCGGTCTACCGCATCGAAGTAACGCAGGTTGCGCCCCAACTAACAGCGTTTCTTCCACGACCGGATCGACTATCGCAAAAGCAACAAACGATCTCGGTGCCGCAGGGCAACCGTACCTTGGCAAGGATCGGCATCCTCCGCGAGAATTTAGCTGCGGGCGACTACTCCGACACGACCGCACAAATCAGCTTCGTGGATCTACCTGCGGGGGTGCATGCGTCTCCCATCTTGATCGGACCTGACGATTTCTGGGCACTGGCAATTGTCGAGGCAGCACCCGATGCGGAGCTCTCCGGACGGCTGGTTACTCTCACCCCTGTGGCCAGCATTGACGGACGGGTGATCGAGGGCCAATTCCGACAGGTTGTGGACTTGATTGCCGAATCTGCGGATCGGCTCTATGAAGGTGCAAGCGTGGACCGCTTGGCGATATCGGTAACACCGCCTGTCCCATTTTCAATCGATGTGAGTCAGCCTGAGGCGAAATTGGCGGTCGGCGGTAGCATCGATCTGACGGTGCGCATGGAACGCAACGAAGGCTTCGACGGTGCTGTACGCATCGAATTCCCATTTCTGCCTGATGGTTGTTTCGCCGAACCTTTTGCCGTGATCGAGCCAGGCTCCAACGAAGTGGTTTACCGCCTCCACGCAGAACCGGATGCGAAGCTCGGAGAATTCAAATTGGCTGCCACCGCGCAGGTGCAGTTGATCAGCACTCGCTCACGAGGATCACTCGATACCGGATCAAACAGCCGGAATAGTGCGGCCAACGAACCGCGTGATTGGAGCTACCTCAAAGATCGGCTGGTAGCCTCACGGATGATCGATCTGCAAGTTGGCGAGTGTCCCATAACCGGTGACTTTGATGGCCTGGCAGCTGAACAGGGGCAGCAGGTGACGGTACGTTGCAAGCTGGGCTTCGATGATGAGGTGCCTGAGCAGTTCACCGCAACGCTGGAAGGCTTGCCCAATCGTGTCACCACCGGCCCCGTTAGCTTCGAATCATCCGCGGATGAGTTGTCTTTCGAGTTGAACGTCCCCGCAGACGCGCCGCTGGGAACGTTTTCTGGAATTCAGTGCCGCCTGTCGGGCAAGTGGAATTCGACTCCCGTTAGTTTCGTAGTCGAGTCTCAGGTTCCGTTGATGATTGCGGAACCCGGCAAACTGCATCGCTCTGACGATGGTCGCGTTCTAAGTCCCCTTGAAGCGTTGAGAAGAGAAAAATGATCCGCTTGTTCCAGCCCTTTTTCACTCGACAGCCCGTTCTTCCGTGGGCTGCACTGGCTACCGCAATGCTGTCTGTGGCCATCCGAGCGGAATCTCCGACCTCGGAGGCCGTTTCGTTGCGGCTCATTCCAAGCGAAGTCGATTTTCGCTACCTGGGAGACAAGCAGCGATTGATGGTGATGGTCGAAATGTCCGACGGAAGCACGCTGGATGTTACCGAGCAGGCAAAATTATCCGTTGCCGATGAGACCCGCGTCATCCTCTCAGCTGATGCTAAGATCGAGGCCGCCCAAGCTGGCACTTCCGAAATCCATGCGACGTGGCGTAATCTCGAATCGACCGCCGTGGCGAAGGTCAGCAGTGACCTATCACCGCGGTCTCTGCGTTTCCGCAACGACGTGCTGCCCGTCTTGACAACGGCCGGTTGCAATGCGGGGAAATGCCACGGGGCAGCTTCTGGCAAGGATGGCTTTCGATTGAGTCTTTACGGATTTGATCCTGAAGGCGACTTCTATCGCTTGACCCGCGAATTGAGTGGCCGACGCATCAATGTGTCCAATCCAGATGCCTGCCTGCTGATCAACAAAGCGATCGGCGAGGTCCCACATACGGGAGGGACATGCATTGATGTGGGCTCTCCAGAATACCGGACGCTGGTCAGCTGGATCGCGGATGGCGCCCGACCAGATCCGGACGACGTGCCAGTGCCGGTCGGCATTGAAGTCTATCCCAGCAGAGCGGTCATGTCCCGTCCTGGGCTCAAGCAGTCTCTTGTCGTTCTGGCAAGTTACGATGATGGCTCCAAACGCGATGTTTCCGAATTGGCAGTTTACCTCAGCAATAATGACGCTGTTGCCACTGTCACCTCAGCCGGTCAGGTAGCAGCCACCGGCCCGGGCAGCGGGTTTGTGATGGCGCGATTCGATCAGTTCACCGCGGGTACTTCGGTTGTCGTTCGTTCCGGCAACGAGTTTCCCGAAACTGATTTTGAACCCAACAACTACATCGATGAGCTAACGGCTGCCCGCTGGCGCGATTTGCATGTGCTGCCATCACAACCATGCGACGACGAGACTTTCCTTCGCCGTGTATACCTCGACACAACCGGTTTGCTTCCGACCCCGCAACAACGACAAGCGTTTCTGGAGGACAAGACTGCCAGTAAGAGACAAGATCTGATCCGGCATCTGATCGAGCAAGACGCGTTTCTGGATATGTGGACGATGCAGCTGGCAGAGCTACTGCAGATTCGCAGCGCGAATGGCCTTAGCAGCAAGGGTCTGCAGCTTTACGACGACTGGCTACGAGAACAGGTACATGCTGGCGTGACAGTCGACCAACTGTTACGGCAATTGATCCCGGCCAGCGGCAGCACCTTTGAGAACCCAGCCACTGCCTACTACCAAACCGAAACGACACCCCAGCTCTTGGCGGAGAATATCGCGCAGGCATTCCTTGGTACTCGCATCCAATGCGCGCAGTGTCACAACCATCCATTCGACCGCTGGACGATGGATGATTACTACGGCTTTGCAAGTTTTGTGAGCCAGGTCGGTTACAAGCAGGCTCGCGACCCGCGCGAGATTACCGTCTACAACTTGGGCGAAGGCAATTTGCAGCACCCCGTCGAGGGCCGTGAGGTACGTCCCAAGTTCTTGGGAGGCGAGTTTGTCGATAGCGCCCCCGGCACAGACCTGAGAAAGGACTTAGCTCTCTGGATTACATCTCCCGACAATAAGGCATTCGCCAACAATATCGCCAACGTTCTGTGGGCCCATTTCCTGGGAATGGGAATTGTAGATCCTGTCGACGATGTGCGAGTTAGCAATCCACCATCCAACCCTCAGCTTTTGGATGCGCTCGGGGCCAAGTTGGTGGAATACGACTTCGACGTTAAGAAGCTGGCCCTGGACATTTGCTCGTCGAAGACCTATCAGCTCGACACGCAGGCAAGCGATTGGAATGTCTGGGATGATCGCAATTTTAGCCACGCACGTATCCGCCGATTGCGAGCTGAAGTGCTGTTGGATTGCATCAATCAAGTCACGGGAACTTCGGATGACCTGGCAGGGCTTCCCTTGGGTGGACGAGCCATTCAAGTTCCGGGCGGCGACTCGAACAATTATTTCTTGGAAACGTTCGGACGCGCTTCACGCGAAACTCCCTGCAGTTGCGAGGTCAGCACTTCTCCGACTCTTTCACAAGCCTTGCACCTGCTCAACGGTGAGAACACAAGTGGAAAGATTGAAGAAGGCAACCGCATCGGCTTTTGGCTATCGCGGGGACAGACACCTCTAGAAGTTGCTGAGTCCATTTACTTGACGTGCTTGACTCGATCGCTGACTGCGGCAGAAGCCTCGGCGATCGCGAGCCGTTTGACATCCGCCGCGGATCCGGAACAAGAACTAATTGACTTGTTCTGGGCAGTATTGAACTCGAACGAATTTATTTTTAACCACTAAGGCGAATGGCAGATGAATTCTTACCCGTAGCCACGCTCGCCAGAGCGTGGTGGTCGAGTTACCCGCAGGCACGCTCGCCAGAGCTTGGTCGACGTCGTCCGCCGTCTGGCGACGGTGGCTACGAATGGTCAATTTTCATCTGCCCCTCGCCGAAGAAGACTTGGTCTGAAGAATGTCTTACTCATTTCAAGCTTTGTCGATCCTCGGTTTTCTGCTGAGCGCGTGCTTTTACTCTTGCGGTATGGCTCACGCCGAAGAGACGGAAGTCATCGGATACGACCAGGTAAAACAAATACTCCGAAAACGCTGTGTTACTTGTCACAATCCCGATGAGCTTCGCGGCGACTTGGATTTAAAGGACTTGAACGCTATCAGGGCTGGATCTGGTTCGGGCGATGTGGTGGTGCCTGGCGACCCAAACGCTAGTCTGCTGTATACCACCGTCGCACACCTGGAAGATCCCACCATGCCGCCCAACAGCCCGCCGATTCCGGCTCGGGAGCAGGATCTGATCCGTCGCTGGATCGAAGGCGGTCTGGCCGAAAAATCAGGTAGCGTGAAGGCGACAAATCCGGCCAATGAGATGGATCGCCAACAGGTCGGCAGGGATCCCGATCCTTCCTCCGAATCGGTGGTGATGAACTCCGCTGAGTCAAGCTCCGCAGGTAGCTCATTGTCTGCGGTTCGCGCGGTTCCCAGAGCGACGGCTGTGACCACCCTAGCCTCGCATCCTAGCCAGGATCTTGCCGCCCTGGCTGGCCTGCAACAAGTTGTGTTGTTTGCGCCCAGCCGCGGGGAATTGCTGGGTGCTCTGGACATACCGGGCTTGGATGTGACAGCACTAAAGTTCTCCAGTAGTGGTGAACTGCTGCTAGTCGCCGCTGGAACTCCTGCACTTTCGGGTTCCGTGTATGCCTTTGACGTCGCTACGGGCAGACAAATCTGGCAAGTTGGAGATGAGACAGACTCCATCCTGTCGATGGATCTATCACCGGATGGGCAGACACTCGCCGTGGGCGGGCCATCCAAAACGGTACGACTCTACAACGTTCCTCGGGGGGAGATCTTGCATTCCCTTAAGAAGCATACCGACTGGGTGCTGTCTGTGCGTTTCAGCCCGGACGGATTATTGCTGGCCAGCAGTGACCGTTTCGGAGGCATCTTCGTTTGGGAACCCAAGGCAGCCAATGTTTTCCACGCTCTCAAAGATCACGAGGGCCCAGTCCATGCACTGGCTTGGGATAGCGATTCCGAGACCCTCATCTCGGCTGGAGAAGATGCCAAGATCCGAACCTGGAACCTGCATCACGGCCAACTGACCAGCAGTTGGGATGCACAGGTCGGTCCCATTCTCTCCATCGTTCGGGGAGCAGGTTTCATTGCCGCTACCGGGCGCAAAGGCGGCGTTAGCCTTTGGAACCAGCCAGAGGTCCTGGCCCAGGTGCACGAATTGCAAGATCAGGGCGAAGCGCTCTCGCTGACCCACGATGGAGCCCATCTGTTGGTTGGTGACGCGTCTGGAAAAATCTCGATTCTGCGAACTCAGGATTTCAGTCTTGCTGCCACAGCGAGTTTGCCACAGGATCCAAGTTCTTTGCAAGAGTTGTTCGCGCGTCTGGAAGTGGCAAAGGAAGAGTTTGCGATCCAACAAAAAAACGAAATGCGATTGGCCCGATCGCAAGAGACGAACAACTTAGAGTCATCGATCGCCCCCGAACCGCCTTTGAAGCCTGCGGCCGCGCCAAGCTCTCAAACCGCTATCAACTTGCCGACGGATACGGAACTCTACCAAAGTCATTTGCAGGTACTCGAAAAATCGATTCAACAGTCCAATGAGACGCTCATTGCATTAGCGACGATCAGCAACCAGCTAGTCGATCTGCTGCAGAAGACGAGTCAAACACAAGCGGAATTGGCAAAGAGCATTGCTGATCAAACGGAATTGCTGGAGCGTATGCGAGTCGGTAACCAGCAGCTACAGCAGGCAGGCATCGGAGAAACAGGCCTCAAGTAGCCCGTCGCTACGCAGGCTTGAGTGGTGCTGACTTCAATTTCCATGGATTGTCTCTCGATTTTGTTTCGCGTTCGCTTTGCCGCAGGGAAATCTCCATGTCAATGAAATCTTTAGTGGCGTTGTCCATCCTTGTGACGCTCTTTTCTAACGCTCGCGGGGATCAGTGGCCCGGCTGGCGAGGCCCTTCTCACGATGGATTGTGTAAGGAGCAAGAGTTACCCATCCGCTGGGGCCCCACCGAAAATGTCCACTGGAAGATCAGCCTGCCGGGCATCGGTCATTCGTCGCCGATTGTGTGGGACGATGCGATCTTCGTCACGACCTGCGTTCCTGAAAAGCTATCTCGGCATCTGCTCCGCATCGATCGTGAAACCGGTCGGATTTTATGGGATCGCAAGATCGCGATTTCACCCATTGAAGAAATGCATCGCGACAATAATCCTGCCGCGGCGACGCCGGTGACGGATGGACAAAGCATTTTTGTGGTATTCATGGTCCATGACGGTTTGGAAGTGACGGCTTTGGACTTTGACGGTAAGAAAGTATGGAGCCGTCGTGTTGGAAGCTTCCAGGCGTCACACGGCTTCTGCTCCAGCCTGATCCTGGATGTGAACCTTTTATTCCTCAGCGGACTGCAGGATGGGTCCGACGCCTTTGTAGCAGCCCTGGACAAACGCAGCGGGCAGATTGTCTGGAAAGTACCTCGCGGCAATCGGATCCGCTCGTATTCAACACCTTGCTTGTGCACTGTCGAGAATCAACCGGCTTTGCTGCTTTCCGGTGCCGATCAGACCGTCGCGTATCATCGCCAGACGGGTGAACCAATTTGGGAAATCGATGGTCCCGGTTCAAAGACCGTTTCTTCAGTAGTTGCCTGTTCGAAGAGCAATATTGCCTTTGTTTGTGGTGGAAGAGATCAAAAGTTCTTTGCTATCGACCTGAACTCAGCGAATCAGACCGAACACCCGACATCCAGAATCGTCTGGCAGGCCACCAAGGGAATTCCCTACATAACTTCGCCGCTGCTTTCCGCTGGTAAGCTTCACATCCTGTCGGATGAAGGTGTTTACCGTTGTTATGAAGCCGCAAGCGGTGACCTCTTGAAGGAGAAACGAGCCGTTGCGGAAGTCCGGTCGTCCATGATCGCCAACGACAGGCACATTTACGTTACCGATATTACTGGACGAACCACGGTAGTTAACAATGACGAGCACTGGACAGTATTATCGGAGAACGATATCGGTGAAGGAGTAGTAGCCTCGCTTGCCGCATCCAATGGCGATTTGGTCATTCGCGGCGATCGGCACTTGTTCCTCATTCGCGACCAGGGCAGCTGATACCAACCTATCTCGGTACAACGTTGTTCTACGCCGCGCTTCGCGCAGCTCGCACTCAAAATGAAATGGCTTTGTGGAACGAACATCTGACTGAAATTGAATCAGCAGGTATTCCACGACGCGGCCGGCTAGCGGCGGCCTTCGATATGTTTACAGCCGGTTTTTACTCTGCTAGAGTTGGATCAACGCCCTCGTCGCGTTCTCTTCCGCCTTTTTCTTTGATCCAACTAGACGACCTTAGCTGGACCACCATCATGTCGCGTTGTGGATTCCTCGGCAAGCTTCGTTCGCTTTCCAAGCTCAGGCATTACGGGAATCGTCAGCAAAGACAGCAGCTGGAATCATTTGAGCCGCGAAAGTTGCTGACCGCACCCCCGCAATTCAACCAGCAGCCGCAATCGCTGCATCGCCCGCAGCCTAGCTTTGGGGCGATCGTCACCGCTGCGAAAGCACTGATTTCAATACTGCTGGTGGCAATGTACGTCGCCTCCAGCATCGGTTCTGCGCAAGAAGCAGAGTTCGCTTCCGACCTTGAAGATCCGAAAAACATTGATATCAAGTCACTAACCGAACTGCGGGTCAAGCTGGTCGGTGAAGGTGGCGAGCCGGTGGTGGGAGCGGCCGTAATGCCCTACGCCATGCGTATGAAAGAGGACACTGGCCACGGTTATTGGAATCGTGAAAAGTTGGGGCCGCCGCGCGACTATTTTAGCGATGAGACGGGCGTGGCTACCATCCGCTACCCGGCCAAAGTCTTCTCTCTGCCCAATCCCCTGACAACTTCCTTGGTGACGTTTCAGATTCGTCACGCCGACTACGTTCGAGAGGTCGTGCATTTTGATCTGGGTCCGGACCTGGAGAACGTACCCGAGGAGACCACGGTTGATTTGAAGAAAGGCTGCGAGCTGCAACTTTCAGCCGTGGACGCGGATGACCAACCGGTGGAAGAATTTGGAGTCGTCATGGCGGGTCCTTTTCAGCCTGATATGTGGGCCAAGGATGGTGAAGGCGGCCTCCGCACCAGCTCGCTCAACGACGGTACCTGGCAAACCATGTTGGTCAAGCCACAAACTGATGGACCCACACTCTTCAGCGGGCTTCTTCCTCTTCGGGTGCGCCCCACGCAGGCATTGCACATTCGGAACGTTAAGCTCTCACCCGGCGCCAGGATTGAAGGGCGACTCGACGAAGCCGTGCCCAGACCCATTCGCGGCGGTTACGCAATGATCACTAGCGTACCGAAAGCAGAGGGTGATTCGTGGCAAGAGCATTCGCCATCCCTGGTTTGGCATGATTGGACAAGCGTGGATGAAAACGGCAACTTTGTGCTTGAATCCGTACCTCGCTCCGGCGAGATCCAGGTCATCGTTACCTGCGATGGGTGGGTCTCCAAGACAACGGTCCCGGAAGCCAGGAGCTTTGTGATGGGACAGCTGTTCACGGTTAACGAGCCCAGCACGCAGCTAACGGTTGAGATGGAGCCGACGGGAACCCTTGAACTGACCATCCTCAGACCAGACGGAGAAGCCTTGCAGGACGGCAATGTTTCAACCTGGCCAAATCAGAAATACTACAAAGGCGGTTCCACTTTGTTAGGCAGTCGCTTTCGATCGATCGACGCCGTTATCAACCAGATGAAACCTGCTGCCGAAAGAACAGGACTTTGGAGCGATGGCAGATCGGAACTGCCCTACCTCGATTGCCCCGTTAAGAACGGATTGGTCGTACTGCGAGGCATCCCGCTTAACCGCAGCGAGTCTCTGGCTTTGATGCACGACGATTTCCGCCTGCAGGGCGGCTTGGATGAGTATCCCAGATTTACGTTGGAATCCGACGAACCCAAGTCCATGACCCTGACCGCAGTACCTCATGAACATAAGAAACCTCAAGAGATCATGCAGGAAGCGGGGCAAGCTCTGCAAGCCGCGGAGAAGGCTATCAGAAACCTGCTCGGCAAGTAGTCCAGCGCTTGCGCGCTAGGGATTGATAACCAGGGCCGCATTCAGCCACAGCACATGGTCTCCATAGCTGCCCTGGTCCGCAGGCTCCACCACCAGAGCCAGCAGCTGCGCCCCGCTGATATCGGCCGTGACAATAGCTCGTTGAGGATGTTCCTTCGCATCACGACGCAGCAACTGCTCCGCGACGGTCTGCAGCTTGCCCTCTCGGGCAATCATCACGCGGCAAAGTACACTGCCGAGCTCCCGATGGCCCCCTGGCTCGGGTTCCGCGAAGACGAGCTCCGCCTGAAAGCGAGCCGGAGTGCCATCCCAACGGTAGGCCACTTGAGAAGCCGCGTGCATGGCCAATCCGCTCTCAACCAGTCCTTGATCTACTCCGTCTTGACTTACCAACAGTGGTCGATCGATGACATCACGATTTCTTCCAAGCTTCCACTCCAGCAAATTATCGGGTACATGTCGATAGCTGGCCGGCGTCAGCGCAGCCAACTCCCGGACGTCCTTGTCAATCTTCGCCACATACGTGACCGCCACCGCGAAATCGTTGGGGGCATCCAAACTTGTCAGCTCCAAGTCGCCCGCGGTGCGAATGATGACCTTGCCATTCTCCACCTGTTTGCTGGCCGCCAGTAACCAGCAACCATCCCTCAATGCAATTCGCTCCACGGCGCTATGTGGCTCAAGCGGTCCCAGCAAGGCCGGGCTGAACACCACACTCTGAACGCGGTCCTGCGAGAGATCCAACTGCTGGCCGGATAAATCCATCGTTAGCTTGGGTCCCTCCGAGCCTTGACCGGGAAGAACGCGAAGCACCCCAGAAAGCCGATTGCCGTCCCGCAACCAGACTTGATCCTCTCCTCCAGCGGCGCCTTCCATCATGGACCGCATCTGATCCCATTTCTCCAGCGACTCACCAGGTTGCAACACCAAGCCGCGGACGGCCGTGAGAGGCAGTGTGACACTCTCCAGCCAAGTACTGTTCAGTGTGACTCGGTCGCCCGACAATTCGAGTTCACCGCACAGCCAAGTACCGTCGCTGAGCCAAATAGCTTGCTGATCGACAACGCCTCGGTAAGCACCCCAGCGCAGCACTTGCTCTGTGGCTCGCTTGTTTCCTTCCCTGTCTACAAACACCCATCCGCTCTGCTTCAGGTCTTGGAGAGTAAGTCCAACCTGAATCCCGTCACGGGTGTGCAGCGTTTGAGCCGGCAACAGTCCGCCTCCAATAATCAACGCTCCAAAGATGGAACAAGCGCACATTCGCAACTTGGATAAAATCCAATCGCGATGATCGAGGGGGCAACTTCGCAATCGATCTGCTGACAACATGAACAGGCGCGGATGGTTGATGCGGATTTGGGCAACCAAAAAAATGGGGCCAATGAGAGCATTTTCAAGAATGACGTAGGAGCGCAAGTCGCCGATCGCAGAGCGATCGGCACTATGTCAAACGTTAGAATGCTCTAGAACTTGCGTTTGGGTGTCGATTGGAATTTATCCAGAATCCGTTCCAGTGGATTTTCATCCGCTTTCTCTTCAAACTGCTTGGGATCCAAGCGACGAACGGCTCCTGGATTTTTGGCCGCTAAGGCTCTGGAGTAAACGTCTAGCTGAGCATAGTCGGGCAAGCCTTGTCCACCGGGTAGCGGCAGCCAACCAACGCTCTTGGGAACATAGTTGACGTCTTCGATGGGATTGGGGCTCTTGCCCGTTGCATCAATAGCGATGGACTGCAGATGCTCTTCGTAGACACTCAGATCGTAGAATGTCTGGGGTGGAATCTCCGTTACGAATTCCTGTCGGTCCCAGACTCCCGACGGCGACCTAATCTCCACCGTCTCTACGATGGTTGCACCCGCATCGCGTTCGATTTCCAACACCTGGGAGCTTCCAGGCTCCAAGCGTATTTGTTGTACGTCGTTGGGATAGCGGCTATCGCCGAGCAACAGTACCAAAGCGTATTTGTGTGAATTCACCAGTTCCAATTGGGCTGGCGGCAGGGCGGGTTGTGGAATGATCTGCGAATTCACGGAGCGCCAAAAGGGCTCAAAAGATGGCAGCACGGGAGGAACGAAGGGGGCCCAAAGCTGTGGTGGAGCAAAACCAATGGGCTGCAGCATCAGATTACCTCCGCCACCGTAAGCCAGGCATCTGCCGGGAAAGGCGGCGCTCTCAAGCACGAAGCGATTGGCTACTCTGCCAGAGGATACGCGCCAAAGTTGTTGTACCTGCTGATTGACAGGTGAGAGAGTCAGCCGATTTTGCGAGCTCACCGTAATGGCTTGAGGCAAACCGCCATTCATTGTCTGTAGCCGCACGTAACCGTTGCCGACTGGGGTGGCCCACCAATCCGCGTCGGATGTCATGGAGCTGGCCATTCCCAGTGCGGAACCGGTCAGGCGGGAGAGCAGCATGGGACTGCCAGCTTGACTGAACGAAGCCAAGCGGACCATCTGTGCCGTGAGAGGGTTCTGCCCGATCCCTCTTGCCGGCTGCAACAAGCCTTCGAACAGCGGACTCGCCGTCGCACCTTCTAGCGGTGCCAACCCAAAATTGCCCCCATCGTGAGCTGGCATGATGGGGCTCTGCCGATTATCCATCGGAAAAGACGATTGAGGCGTATGATCCAAGGCGTAGATCTTCATCTGGCTGGTCCGATAGGCAATCCGGCCAGCTTCCGTACGTCCGATCTGAAGGTGTCCTGCGTGGGAGATGGGCCAACGGATCACCTGATTTGCGTTTCGACTGACATAGGCCAGCCAACGGCCATCCTCCGAATCCAGACGAGCGTCGCGACGATAGACAGTCGTACCGTCGTCACGGCTGAGAATTCGCAATTCCTGTTCCGACCAAAAAGCCTGGGAAACGGCCCTCTGTCCGTCGGCTCTCAGTTCAAATTCCAGTTGCTGCCCGGGCTGAAACTGACCGAGGGCAGCGTTGAGCGGCAGGCAGAAAGCGACACACATCAGGTACTGCGCGGATGGCAGCAGAGGCCGCGGATGAACCAACTTGTGAGGGGCCATAATCAATTCGCCTCGCAATGGACTGACAGCGGAATTTCATGTCTAACGTTGGAAGATGGGTAGTACCGTACGCGGCATATTCAAAATCAAGCATGCCATGGCAGTGCCATATTCGATACTGTTGTAATCGAACCATCCGCCCTGAGAATTGTGCAAACCCAACAAAGTCTTCTTCAAGCTCGAATACCAGGACTCCCAGGCGGTTCCTCCCTGATGCCAAAACGCCTGTGCTGAATAATAGTGAGCATAGAAGAAGAAGCTATTGCGCTCCAAGGAAAAATTGGATCGCATGTTGGCCTGCAAGTATTGAATCGCGGAGCTGATCTCGGGCCCCGAGTAGATTCCAGCGTTGTACAGCGCGACTACCGCGGCGGCCGTCAATGGAAAGCGACTTTCGCCGCCCGTCAGCCGATACATGTACCCGCCATCAGCATTCTGGCTTCTGCGGACATACTCGACCGCGCGATCGATGGTTTCCTTGGGCACTCCAATGCCGGCGTTGCGAGCGGCTCGCAAGGCCATCATCTGACACACCGTTACGGACAGGTCCGCCTCCTCGGGAGCAGGATTGTATCGCCAACCGCCCTCCTCATTCTGCGTGCGTCGAATCAAGTCCACTGCCTTGCCAAGCTTCACGCGAACTTCGAGTTCACGATCCATGCCATATAGCTCTGCCAAGAACAAAGTCCCAAAACCGTGGTCGTACATGGGACCGTGACTGGTTTCACCGCGAGCGGATAAAAATCCGCTCGCCTGAACCTGGGACAACACGTATTCGGCAGCTCGCCGCAAGGCCTTTCCCGGCTCGCCAACTCCCGATCGCACGCCGCGACTCAGAAAGGCCAAGCCTGCCAGTGACACAACACCAACCCATCTGCCCTGCTCTCTCGAGCGAAAGGTTCCATCTTCATTCTGACGCTCGATTAGCAACTGCAGACCGGAACGTATCGCTTGATCGACGCGTTGATCGTAGAGCTCATCGAGATCACCGCGCGGCTCAACCACCTGGGCTGGCAAAGTCGAGCCGACTGAGATCGCGGATCCGCCGAGAGCCAACGCACCTGCCACTCGCAGCAGCCTGCGACGGTTCAGGGGAGTGCGGGGTTCGCCAAGTCTGGATTGTCCCGTCATGAGCGGACTGCGGCCAGATGCGAAAAGCGGTGAGAAGTGTTTCATGGCGTCTTCAACAATGCCTGGAAGTACGCTTCGATTTGCTCGCGATAGCTGGGCAAAAATTGTTCCACCATTTTCGATTGCATCTGCTTGCGTACGCGTTCCGGTAGCTGCCCCCACGCACCCTGCTGAAGCTCGCTGGGAGTTGCCGCTTGGACACGGGTATTACGACCACTTCCGGTCTGACCTGGACGATCCTGTGAAGGCTGGGCGGCATCCTTCTCATCCCCTTCCTGATCGGGTTGCGGTTCACCACCTGACTCGCCGCCGGAGGGTGACGATTCTCCATCCTTGGGCTGGCTCGGCTGCTCTTGCGGCTGCGGCTCGGCGGAAGCATCCGCTTGAGAGCGACTCTGCGAACTGCTGCTACTGTTGTTCTCAGGGGAATCGGACTGATTCATCTGGTCAATCAGATCATCCAGCCGCGCCAAGATATCGTCTTGCAGAGTCTGGGTTTGTTCATCGGTTACCCCCTTACCGAGATACCCAGCGGCAATCAGCATACTCTGATGAATGGCCTTGAGTGGATTCTCGGATTGCTCTTCGAGATCGTCCGCTCGCAAGCCGAGATCCTCCGGCTTCAGATCCGGCGGTATGACCTGGTTTGGCTTGGAGGTTCCGAGCCCCCGCGCGGTGTCCGCCTTCTCTTCGGGCTGCTTAAGCAGCTCCAACAAGTCGCCCGTAAGTTCCGATGCGGGAGTTTTTTCTTCGTTCGAACGATCAACAGCCGGCTTTGGATCTTGTTGAATAGGCAAGACACTCCAGGCGCGCTGCGGATGCATGGAAAACGTAACCACCATCAAAGCCAAAGCATACTGGATTTTTCTGGGCGAATACCCGGGGCTCATGGCATCAAACCTGACTGTTCGATTCATCGGTGGATCTTATTGTTGTTCGATCTGTAGTTTTTCGCTCGCAGAGCGAAGGCTTCCATGCCAATTAAAAGACGTTCAATCAACAAATTTCTGATAGTCATCTTGCGTTCCGCGAAAGTAGCGTTTTTTCGCAGCCTTCGCGGGAGCGAAAGGCGGCCGTAATTGTTCGAACGATCCTAAGGTGCCGGCTGCATCATATCACTGACCCAATCTTCCAGCTTTTGTCCTAATGCGCGCTGCTGGCGGGTCAACTCAGTCAACAATTGTCGGCGAAGATTCTCGGGAGCTTCCGATGCATGGATGGCTCTTGTTCTGGCGTTGATGTCCTGTTGCAGCGCCCGCACCAGTCTCAGACTGGCAACCGGTGGCACCAACTGTGACTCACCTGTTTCTGGTTCTTGATTGGTGGTGGTCGGTTCTTCGTCAGCATCCTCGGACCCAGACGCATCCGAGTCTTGGCCTTGCTCCAAAGCATCCAAAACCAACTTCAACTTGGTCAATGCGGCTTGCCCAGCGTCGATGGACTCTGGCTCGATCCTCAGTCTTTCCGCGGCTGCCGACGCACGCACCATATCTTGTTGTGCCTGCTCCAAGACCCAGTGGAACATTTCGGACTTGGCATCCGCGGACAGATCCAAAAACCGGCTGCGCAGGGATTTCAAGCCTTGCTCAACCTTGCGTTGCAGAGTGACGCTCTGTTGCGCAACCGCCCGGGCGGCATCTTGCTGCGAGGGACTCGAACGCAGATGCTCGGCAGCCTGCATCAGTTGCTGCACAACCTGTTGCTGATCATCCGCCAACCTTTCCAGCAGCTGCAGCAACTCGGTCAGCTGTTGTTGTTTTGATCGCTCGGCGATTTGCTCCGAGTTCTCGGCGGCTGACAGCGAGGCTTCTCTTAGGGCGTCGGCAGCTAATTGCCCTTGCTCGATCGCCGGCCGCCGTTGGCTGCCCTGCAAGGCGGCTTCGGTTTGTTGCTGGGCTTGGATCGCCCGTTCCAAAGCATCACGAACCGTTGAGGCCTGGGCAGCGAGTCCGTCCAACACAGCTTGTGACTCCCTTCGCAGCTCAACCTGGACTTCCGTCCACTCAGGCAAGCTGGCCTCCGCAGGCTGCTGACGAATCTCATCCACCAAAAGCTGCTGTCGCGCAGCAAGATCTTCCAGACGACCACTGGCTTCCATCAACGCATCGGCCGTGTTCGACTCACGTTCACCGGCTACCGTATCGCCACCCATTTTATCCAGAGCTTCGCGGAGCTCCTCTAAAACGGATTCTTGAGTCTGGATGGATTCTGAAAGTCTGCGACCGCGCAATTGGCGACCGCTAGTGCGCATGGCGCTGCCGACTTGTTGACTTGAAAGCTGTTCCGCAGTGGCTTGCAATAATTCGGCTCGGGCAGCATCCAGTCCTACCAATTCGGCCGATTGTTGAATGCGTTGCAATAGACTCTCGAGCTCCCTGGCCAAACTCAATTGATCGGCGTTCAAAATGAGACTTTTATCTTCCAATTGGTCCGCTTCCATGCCTGAAATCTGCTCGATGCGGAGCCTATCGGTGTCGGTTTGTAATTGCGATTGCAACTGGTAGATACCCGCTAGTTCGCTGCGAAGCTGCTGTATTGCTTCATTCTCGGCTAAATCTCCGAGCACAGACTGCAACTCGCTCAGCGCCTGCGTCTGCAATGCGGACGAAGCCCGCAAACCATCCTTAAAGGCATCGGGCAATTCCGCCGGGCTTGAATGAATCAATTCCTGCGCTTGCCGTTGGGCTTGAGTGGCTTCCTGCAATGCCTGTGCAATCTCGCTGCTGTTGACTTGATCCAATCTCTCCGACAGGCTTTGCAACTCACGCGCGGAATCACTATCGCTTAATTGATTCCTGCTAAGCAAAGTCCGCATACTCTGCAGCTGTCCCAGCAGACTCTTGTCACCCTCACTTAGCCGTCGACGGATGGAATCCTGAATCTGCGTCACACTGGCCAATCCCGACAATGCCTCCGCATCGACTCGGTCCGACTGAAGCAAAAGCTCCTCGGTTCGCGTGGCCAATTGCATATTCCGCCGTTGAGCATCCACGATGTCCCGCATCTGATTTAGTAATTCACGCTCCTGCTCTCGGATCGACTTCAATATTTCCTCGGGGCTACGAATGGTGTACTCGTGCTTTTGGCTGCTGCCGATTTGCCCCAGCGTATCGATGGCCTCGATCCAGATGGTCAACCGCTGACCGTCCGAAAGAGCGAGAGCTTGGCCGGGCCGCCAGACTTCCGCGATCGGCATACGCTGTCGTGGCGACGCATCGGTCGCTTCGCGGTTTGGCTGCCAAAGCCATTTCTCGAAATCTCGTTGATCCAAGCGGGGATCGAAATTTGGTGGTCCATCGGCTTCCGCGTCGATATTCCCACCGAGATCGGCTGGCTGGCCAAGCTGGGCCACCAATCGGATACCCACCAGACCCAAATCGTCGCTGGCCAGGCCTTCCAGAGAAAGCTCCGCTTGTTGGGTCAATTCGTGTAGAGTCGGCTCTCGAAGCACTACGCTGGGAGCTCGATCCGCGGTGACTTCGACCGACCAAAGCTGCGGCAGCAAAATCTCGAGGTCATTTTCCGCTAGCATGGAGAATTGCCAGGTGACGGAGCCCGTGGCTTGCCAGCCATCGCTTGCCGCCATGTTTTCCGGGTTGGTTGCGTTGACCGCTGCATGCCCGATAAAAAAGGTTCGTCGATCGTCCAGGAGCTGCAACTTCCAGTCGGGTGGCGCGCTCTGGCGGCTGAGACTGGCATCCTCGGCGAGACTCAGCCTTAACTGGCTCACCGGCTCACTCAGTCTGCCCGTGAAGAGAACTTGGGAATCCTTCAGCACCTGTATCCGATTCCCCGCGATCTCGTACTCGTCGAGACCGCTATAGTTGGGAGGCTGTATCACGAAGCGGAAGTTCTCGAGACTTGGCGGCCTCACTACTTCGATGCGATGCCAGGCCATCTGATCATCATCCCCGCCTTGGGCGCGAATCTCGATGGCTCGCTCCAATGACACTAAGTTGGCTACCGCCATATCTCCCAAAACCTGAGCGGAGAGCTGGGTTGCCTGGCTGTCATCGCGACCGGCTTCGCGAACCAAAACATCGATTTCGTCTGGCAGCGGCGGTTTGCTGTCCACGATTTCAATCTGCAGATCGCTACCCAGGGCGACGGCCTGCGGCAAATTGTGGAACTGCAATTGATCCTGCCGTGGCCAAGGGGCTTCTGCCCAGGGCATGGCCAGCCGTTTTACGCCGACCATACTCTCCTGGGGCCATAGCCAGCCAGCGATCCCCAGGAGCATGACGACGGAACCCATAACCGCCAGAGCCTGCCAGAGTTTCTCGCCTTGCAAATAGGAATCCCAGACAGGTGCGCGTCCTTCGGCTTGCCATTGTCTGAGGGCTGCCTCGCGTAACTGCGGGCTGCCAAACCGGGTGTCTTCCTGCGGAATATTGGATAGCTGCATGGCAGTCGACAAGCGGCTCTGCCAGCCTGGATCGGATTGCTCCAGCCATCGCGAGACGTCGGTCAGCGTGGGCGAAAAGCGCCATGCGGGCCACATGAGTCGATAGGCTGCATAGCCAGCCACGCACCACAGCAAGACGTGGAACACGATCCGCAATCCGGTTTCCTCACGCCGCAGCACAGCGTCCACAAGTACCAGAGTGCCCACCGTTGCCAGAACGAGCGCTCCCCACAGCAACAGCGATCGCCTCCGCAACAAGCGTTTCGCGCTTTGAACAAGCTGGGTTGCACCGCCCAACAGCTCAGACCTTGTCTGTTGCAACCCGGAATCACTGTAGGGTGAATCAGGGTCTTCGGCTGGCGAGGGATTCTTGTTTGCTGCGGTGATACCGGACATGGATAGGCGAGCAGCCCGTGGATGAATGACGACCCATCTGATCAGTCCTTCATTGTAGAGCCGGCCCAAGGCGAAGGCCACGTGCGATCTCAGGGCCAAGAGGGGCAAAGCTGGTTGAGCAAACCTATCGGCGTATGCGACTGCGTACGCCCATCCGACGCCAATTAGTCGGAAAAACGCTCCAGATACGCGTCCAGCTTGTGCTTCTTCGCCGTGTTTTCGCTGGTCATGTAGCGAATCTTGCCAAATATAGGTCTTTCCGGACCCCAGGCGCGATCGTAACGCCCCAGCACCCAAAAGATACCACTGTAGGAGTTCGGGTCCCGGCCATCGAGAGCGTACTTGTTGTTCAGCTCGATCATGATGTCCAGAGCGTCGCGGGGGGTCTTAGTCCAATGCAAAATCTTCTTGCCCCACAACATACGGAGATAGTTGTGAATCCTGCCCTCACGGACCAACTGACGTTGCGCGGCATTCCAAATTGGATCGTGTGTCTGGGCTTGCTCGAATTCTTCCAGCGAATAGACGTATTCGCGATCATCCTTGATGTGGGCTTTCATGGTCTTGCGGGACCATTCCGGCAAAGAATCGAATTGATCGTAATCGGGCTCGCGCCAGCTCATGTTGAATCCGATCTCGCGCCAAGTACACAACTGGTCCAGAAAAGCCTCCGCGTTCTCTCCGACTCCCCAAAAACCATTTACTTTTCCATTCGGCTTTTGGAGCTTATCGGGATTCCACCGCTCGGCCTTCATGATGCGTTCAAAAACTTCGTGGGGACTAACGTGGCCGAAATGCAGATACGGCGACAGTTCACTGGAACCTCGCGCGTTGGGTTCATTCCGCTCTTCATCGTAGCTACCCAAACGATCCTGGATGAATTGATCGAGCAGCTGCCCCGCGGATTGACTTCCGCCGGATTGATCGACAGGAGGAACACTGTGATCAATTTCGAACTCGCACAAACCGTCCTTGGCCAGCAGAGCATCAAGATCTGCGGCGGGCCAAGACTTCTGCACGGCCTGCAAAAGCTGCTTTGGAGGCGGTTTCAGTTGATCGCAATCGAGCGGTTGCTCTTCGGGAAAATCCTGCAAATGCTGCGGCAGTTCCTTCTGCATCCAACGGCGATATGAATGGGCCACGGTGAAAGTGCGTTCCGCGTGCGCCAAGGGCATCAGGCAATTGGAGTCCACCACTCGCAAGGGCTGCGGAAGCTTGCGGGCTACCGTTTGAATCATGGTGGGATGAAAGAAGCAGGGAAAGTCGTCGGTCACTACCACCGCCGCCAGTTCCGCGAGCTTGGCAAGCAAGCCACTGCCAGCCCCGGGCTTGGGTTCAACGTAGGGAAAGTACAGGACCTGCTGCTGCTGACAAGCGACTGCATTGTCCCGCATACCCTCGATGATAAAGCGATGAAAGCGGTCACTGGCCCAGCGATAGCGAACCCGTAAAGGTTCGAAAATTACAAGCGGTTTCGACAATTCGACAGCCAGGTCCCGCGCATGCTGAAGTGCGAAGTTGTAGCGCAAACGACGAAATGCGGTCATCCAGTAAACGACGCACTCCGCGTCTTCGATAAGCTCTCCGCGGTTCGCCTTGCGGATTCGAATTTCAGGTACACAACTGACCATCTCAGAATCATTCCGATATTTTATTTGCGGTTATACTAGCTTGGCTATTGCTTCCGCGCTATGGCCATGGGTGCCACAGACAGTCTTGCAGGTCAATCTCCTAAGCCGCGCACAAGGTACCAGACGTCGCCGACAGAGAACCTGGCAGTGGCCCGGACGGTAATTTTGGCCACCGTGTTCCTTCTACGTGGAAATCTGTTAGCGAATACTCTTTTACTGAATACAGGGACTAGCTTTTCTCGAACGAGGCTACCGGCCATCGCCGGCCAAATTGCTCGGCGAGCGAATCCAGCAAGAACCGCTGCAAGTAACCATTCTCAACGCCATCAAACGAAAGACGGCATGCGCTCGCGACGTAAGAAACACCCCAATTGGCCCTACCGCGGTCTATGGCTGGCGATCATCTCAGCGATGCTAGTATATGTCGGCGTCCAAACCTTGATTGGCGGGATGACCTTTGCCAAACGTTCCACGGGCAGCGATTGGGGTTTGGCCTTCGTATCCAGCCTCTTGGACGCCACGATTGCCACCTGGTTTGTCGCCGTCGGCGCCTCGATCGGCAGCTTTTTGAATGTAGTCGCTTATCGCTTGCCGCTAGGGCGCAAAATCGGCGGACATTCCGGCTGCCCCTATTGCGGCAGTTCGATTCGAGCCCGCGATAATATTCCGGTACTGGCCTGGGTCCGACTGCGCGGTCGCTGCCGTGTTTGCCGTTTGCCGATTTCGGTCCAATATCCATTGGTTGAGTTGGGAGTGGCCATCGTCTTCTTCATTGTTTATTTGTCCGAGTTCTTGAGCACTGGCGGCAATTTGCCGGGAGTTCGCGGGAATTCGATCGGCGTCAGCGGCTTGGCTCGCATCGCTGATCCGTGGCTTTTGGGCCTGAGGTTGACCGTTTATTTGTTTGCACTGAGCGGCCTGATCGCGGCCGCTCTGATCGCCGTTCGTCGTCGTGCAGTTCCTCTGACACTTTTCTTGTGGTGTCTCGTACCAGTGTCCGTGGCTGCCATGGTAGATCCACAGGTCATCGTGGTTCGCTGGAGAGAGGCTGCTGCCGACGGTTTTGTGGAGGCACGGCTCGATGCGCTCACCAGCCTGCTATGTGGTGCGGTGGCCGGCATGGCCGTTGCGCGCGTGCTCGCTCCCTTGCTCTACCGACATTTCGATCGCTCACTGATGAGTTCGGATCCCGCCACCGCGGGAGCCCGGCAATTCTGCGGCTCCATGGCTGTAGCCGGATGCCTGGTCGGATGGCAGTCAGTCGTGTCGATGACCTTCGTCCTCCTCATGGCTGCCTCCTTATGCTGCTGGTTGATCGGGATTTTCGTCCGTCCAAAGCTCGTCAGTCGTTTTGCGCGTGTGTCCGATCTGACGGTCTGGGTCTGGCTGGGACTGCTGCTCTTTCGGGCTATGTGGAAGCCCATCTACGGCCTGGAACTTCTGCCCGACAGTATCCCGGTGGTCGTGCGACAGCTGCTGGGACTGCTGCTGCTTGCGATCGGGACGGTTTTTTTTGTGGCAGTTGCACCCGCCGCAGAGTCTGAATCACAACCGAGCGAGCCTGACCCAGACAGCGATAGCGATGAGGACTGGGAAGACGACGAGGCCCAGGAAAGCCTGAACGGCTCTACTGCGGGGTAAGGCAAGGGGCCCCGGGCAAGAACCAATCCGATCCAATTGCTTCGATATTCGAGACCTAAGTGCTCGAGGGAGAAGCACACCCCTCGAGTGGGCTAAACGCACTTTCCTACTAACCCCTTCAAGCAACTTTTAACTTACGCAGAGCGGCCATTCCAGCTGCCTTTGCATGGCATTTCCGGGGCCCTTCAGCCGATCCGATAGATACAGAATCGTGGCGGGAAAGCACGAAACGTGGCTTATTCGAATGGTGGCCTGTGCGGATACCTACTATACTGAGGGTCCCGCCTCGACAGATGAAATACTTCGATCTGTCATTGATCCCACCCTTTTGTTAGCTCCAATGAACCGCTCTCTTTCGGAATCGGTTGTGAGAGATAGCAAAACCCAAAACTGATGTTACCGCTTGCGTCGCTTTGGCCGGCGGTATTTCGAGTTTCCCACCACGCTTTCCAGACAGGCACTTAACAACATGTTACAAGGCCTTCTCCATATCGCCCGTAGTCCGCGTTTCTATGGTCTCGCTGCCCTGATGGTGGTGGGTGCTGTGGGCTTCAGTCAGTTCGGACTATTACCCGAAGCCGACATGGTCGCCGAGTCAGATTTATTGACGTACCGCGTTGAACCTCGTGATTTGCCATTGACCATCGTGGAACAGGGCAATCTAGAAAGCCAAACCAACATTCAAGTCTTGTGTGAAGTCGACGATGTTCGCAACGATGGCATCTCGGGTACACCAATTGTTTGGATCATTCCCAACGGTGCATCCGTTTCCAAGGGCGATCTGATTTGCGAATTGGATTCCACAGCCATTCAAACGGAGCTCGATGAGCAGATTCTGGATACCGAAGAGGCTCGCAGCCAGTTCTTTCAGGCAGAGGCGAATTTGGAGAATCAAGTCATCCAAAATCAGACGGATGAAGATAAGGCCAAGCTGGATGTTGAGCTCTCCAAATTGGAGTTGGCCATGTTCGAAGACGAAACCCGCGGGTCACACCAGCTGGCATTGGAAGCCATCGAACGAGCGATTGACGATCTCAATAATGAAATCCTGGCTGCCGAGATGAATCTCGAACTTCGTCGCAACGAAAAGGTTGGCATGGAGAGCTTGTTCAAGTTGGGTTACGCGGGCAAGAGCGAGATGGATCGATCCGTTCTCGGATACTTGCAGGCTGAGGGTGACTACGCCGCCAAGCTGAATAAGTTGCAGACCCAAACGGCCTCGCTGGAGAAACTCAACACTTATGATCGGGAAATGCAGAAGCTGGAACTGCAAGGCAAACTGCGAACTGCGGAACAAAATCTTCGCCAAACGGTCGTTAGTAACCGAGCTCGAATGGCGCAGATGGAAGGCGTACTGAAGAGCCGCACCGAACAGCTGATGAAGGAAGAAGAACGGCTCAAGCGTTACAAGCGACAACTGGAGCTTTGCAAAATTTACGCGCCTCAAGACGGTATGGTCGCGTATGCCGAGCCACAATCCTCGCGTGATGATGACATCGCCGAGGGCGTACCCGTGCGTCCAAGACAGCATATTCTTTCCATCCCCAACTTGCGACAAATGCAAGTTGTTATGGATGTTCACGAGTCGGCGTTGGATCGCATGCAACCCGGGCTCAATGTAGCAGTAACCGTTGACGCTTTTCCCGATCGATCCTATTCGGGAACGGTCAAGTCAGTCGCAGTTCTTCCCGAAAGAAGCTACTACTCCAATACCAAAACCTACAAGACGGTCGTGACCATTAACGACGATGTCTATCAGCTGAAACCTGGTATGACTGCTGTCTGCGAAGTGAACGTGGATTACTTCCCCGCCGTTAATGCCGTGCCCATTCAGGCCGTCGTGCAACGTTCTGGAAACAATTGGGTATACGTAAAATCGGATTTAGGTCTGGTACGCAGACGGGTGGAAGTCGGCCCCAGCAATGATCAATACGTGGCCATCAATGACGGCGTAAATGTGGGCGATCTGGTGGTTCTGAACCCAGGAGCCATTCGCGATGATTCCGCCCAGGAAGCGGAACCCGAGACTTCGGAAGCCGTCGATGCCACCGAGAACCTGGTGGCACACAGCGATTCCAACTCGGCGGCCATCAATTAGTCGGCCGCTATCGATTAGCAAGAATTCTGGTTGATGCCGAACGTCTCGTACTGGCCGCGATTCCTAAGCCGGTCGTGAGCGCTCCTGTTAGCGAGAGAGGCTGTGTTTCATCGTGTGGATTGCCACTTTTAAACTTGCAGCCAGAAATCTTCTGCTTCACAAATTGCGAAGCTTCTTAACCATCCTGGGAACCATTCTGGGCGTGGCTTCGGTCATCGCCATGCTCAGCGTCGGCGAAGGCTCCAAGAAAGCGGCTGTTGACCAGATTCGGCAGCTGGGGGCAAACAACATCATGGTTCGCAGCGTGCGCCCCGGAAGCGGCGGAAAGAACGATGGTGGGTCATCGACAAATTCTGGATCGCAGCAATCCAGCTCGCGGGTGCTCGCCTACGGCCTTAAGCACGAAGATTTGCGGGTGCTGGAGGGTCTCAAGCAACTCGACCACAACTCAAGTACAGTGGCCAGCCAGATCGTGCCGATCTCCTTGCTTCGCAAGGATTGTCAACATACACGGCACCGGATGCCCAACGCACGCATTCTGGGAACTACCCCGGAACTGTTGCAGGTCAAGAACTTGAAAATGGCCCGGGGAAGATTCCTCAATCACGACGACCTGCAAGAGTTCGCCAATGTCGTGGTGCTCAGTGAAGGTGCAGCCCGCAAACTGTTCTCTTTCGAGGATCCACTCGGCCAAAACGTGCTGATCGACAAAGGGGCTTTTCGAGTGGTAGGTATTTTGCGACAGCAGGGTTCGGGCAACGCCCGCGCCGGACAGATCGGCGCTGATGACCTCAACGAAGACTTGTACATTCCAATTTCATCCTCTCGCAGCCGATTCGGTGAACTGCAACGTATCGTCAGCGCCGGCAGTCGCTCCTACGAACTGAATGAACTCAGCGAGATTGCCATCAGCGTGGAGTCAGAGGAAGTTGTTCCGCAAACAGCAGAGATGGTACGCAAGCTACTCTCGACCAAACATAAGAACGACCACGAATATGAAGTCGTTGTGCCTCTGGAATTGCTGCAACAGGCAGAACACGAAAAGAAAATTTGGAATATAGTTCTGGGTTCCATTGCGGGCATCAGTTTGCTTGTGGGTGGTATCGGCATCATGAATATCATGTTGGCGACCGTTACCGAGCGGACGCGTGAGATTGGTATTCGTCGCGCGATCGGGGCGAAGCGCAGAGATATCATTCGACAGTTCTTATTTGAAACCGTCGTTCTGAGCACCACCGGTGGTCTCATCGGGGTCATCATCGGAGTCAGCCTGCCATGGGCTGTGACCCGATTCGCCGGTATTCCAACTCTGACCAGTGCTTGGAGCATCCTGGTAGCCTTCGCCATTTCCGTATTCACGGGCGTCATCTTCGGAGTCTACCCTGCTCGCAAAGCCGCCATGATGAATCCCATCGAGGCGCTCCGCCACCAGTAGATATCGCGTAAAATTGCGGCGGCTTGTCCCAACCCATCACAGCAAAGCTGCTGTTGCGCGAGTCGCTGACTCTTTTGTTGCCAAGCTTGATGCCGCTGCGCCGGCGACCAATATGGCAAATAGGCTTAGCAAACCTGAGCACCTTCGGCACGTGTATCCCTAAGTAGATCTGTAAATCAACGGATTCGGAGGCCACTGAGCCAGGTTTGGGAATCCTGGGCAGCTGCGTCATGCGCACAAGAACCTATCCGAAAACCGAAGAGAACCGCGGCTAACGCCAAAGCGGCTAACGGTTTTCGGATAGGTTTTAAGTTTAGACCTGGGTTGGCACTCAGCCCTCAGCCTTCGGTCCTCAGTCACCCACTTCAATGAGAGTTGCCATGCAGATTTGGCCAGCCATCGACCTACGCGGAGGCATGTGCGTTCGCCTCAAGCAAGGCGACTATAATCGCGAAACGATCTTCTCCGATAACCCCGCCATCATGGCTGCCAAGTGGCGGGATGCCGGCACCCGCTATCTCCATCTAGTGGATCTGGACGGTGCACGCGATGGGGAAATCGCCGAGCGTGGGTCCCCCAATACGGCAGTCGTCGAGCAGATTCTCAAAGAGACCGACCTGGAATGCCAACTGGGAGGCGGCGTTCGCAGCGAAGCAACCATTGAACGCTGGCTAAAGCTAGGACTAAAACGCGTGATCGTGGGCACCCGGGCCTTGCGCGAGCCGGATTGGTTCGTGCGGATGGCTGAGAAATTCCCCAAGCAATTGGTGCTTGGGGTCGATGCCCGAGACGGCATGGTCGCCACGGACGGTTGGCTCAATACGTCTGATACCTCCGCCGTTGCCTTGGTGCAGCAGATCGCCGCGGCTACGCAGCAGGTAGCCGCCATCGTGTATACCGACATCGCTAAGGACGGCATGATGAGCGGACCGAATTTTCAGCAACTGGCTGAAATGCGGTCGGCAACGTCCATTCCGGTTGTCGCCTCGGGGGGAGTCAGCACTCTTCAGGATCTCGAGCAGCTGGCCGCGGCCGGTACTCATGCGGCCATCATTGGGCGGGCCCTGTATGATGGCTCGCTCGACCTGGCGGAAGCCATTCGCCGCTTCCAGCAATAGCTTCCGTGCAGGCAGTCAGCGCTTCCGCCGCGACCAGCCTGCGAGCTATTCCTGAACTTGCACGGCTTCGACTACCACTGCCTCTCGTGGCACGTCGCGCATGCCGGCTTGCGTGCCTGTGGCCACTTTGCCGATCTTGTCGATGACATCCTGACCCTCGATAACGCGCCCGAACACCGCATAGCCAACGCCATCTTGGGCCTCTTCACGATTGAGGAATCCATTGTCGGTCGTGTTAATGAAAAACTGACTGGTAGCACTATCGGGAACCGATGTGCGAGCCATAGCCAGCGTGTACTTGTCATTCTTGAGGCCATTGCCGGCTTCGTTCTTGATGGCCGCGCGGGTCTTCTTCTGTTGGAGATTCTTGTCGAAACCACCGCCTTGGATCATGAACCCGTCGATGACCCGGTGGAAGATTGTGCCCTCATAGAATCCATCCTTGGCGTACTGAAGGAAATTCTCGGAGGAAATCGGAGCTTCCTTGGTGAATAGTTCCACCTTAAAGTCGCCCACGTTCGTTTTAAATTCGATCACTGTCTTACCTTTCTTGTCTTGCGATGTGTCATCCTGCGCCCAACTGTTGGCGCTGAGAAAACTGAGCATGAGCAACGCTGAAATCCAACGAAACATGGCTATTTCTCCTTGCAGATTCTCGTTTGAAATGGCAGAAACGAATCCCGCCCGTCATTCATCGGGATTGAACAACAGGCCTGGCAACGCTGTGCAACATTTTTGCATTGGATTTACAAGCACGAGGCGCCAAAGGCACCAGCGAGTATGTACTCGATGGCGACCGAAACTCACTCACTCGCTCGTCGTGCTTTATTTTCGGGCGAGCCGCTCGATGCAAAATGCTGCACAGCGTTGCAAGCCGGGCTTGCCTGGCTGGGTGGCAACACCAGGACGGTAAAGCTTCACCATCTTGTCTACTCACTATTCTATCGCCAGCTACTTGATCGAGAATGGGTGCAAACCAGCATCTGCTGTCCCCGCCGACATGCGAAACGCTATCATGAAGTTGGTACGGTCTTCATACGGCCGAGCAAGACTCATGTCATCCTTCAGGGACCTTCGTGATGCGGATGGGAAGACGAACCAGCTCTTGGCACTTCGTGGTTGTTTGCGGCTTGGCAGCTGCTTGCTGCCTATTGGCCACCACCGAATGTGGGGCGCAAAGCACCTTCAAACCCAACATCCTGTGGGTCACCTCGGAGGACAATGGTCCCCAGCTCGGATGCTATGGCGACGCCTTTGCTGATACGCCGAACATCGATGCGCTGGCAGCCAAGGGCATGATTTACAAAAACTGCTGGTCCAACGCTCCGGTGTGCGCTCCAGCGCGGACAACGCTTATTTCAGGATTGTACCCCACCAGTCTTGGCGCTCAGCACATGCGGAGCCAAGTGGGATTGCCTCCGGTTGCCAAGCTTTACCCTCAGTATTTCCGCGAGCTGGGATATTACTGCACCAATAACTCCAAAGAGGACTACAACCTAGACACGCCAAAGGATCTGTGGAACGACTCCAGCAATCAGGCCCACTGGAGAAACCGCCAAGCAGGTCAGCCCTTTTTCGCCGTTTTCAACTTCACCATCAGCCACGAGAGTAAACTCCGCACGCGGCCGCATCGTGCCGTGCACAATGCGGATGAAGTAACAGTGCCTGCCTACCATCCCGACACGCCCGAGGTGCGTCAGGATTGGGCACAATACTACGACCGCGTTAGCGAGATGGATCAGCAGGTTGGGCAGATTCTTTCTCAACTGGACGAAGATGGACTGGCGGATGAGACCATCGTTTTCTACTACGGCGATCATGGCAGCGGGATGCCGCGCGGGAAGCGGTGGTTGTACCAAAGCGGACTTCACGTGCCGCTCATCGTGCACGTACCAAGTCGCTTCGCAGATCTTGTGCAGAACCAATATGAAGCCGGGGGCGAATCGAATCGTTTAGTGAGCTTCGTTGACTTGATGCCCACCGTGTTGAGCCTGGCGGGTAAAGAGCCTCCCGAGTACTTGCATGGAAAAGCCTTCCTCGGGCCCTTTGCCACGCAAGATCCCGACTACATTTACGGCTTTCGGGATCGGATGGACGAAAGATATGACATGTCCCGGGCGGTACGTGATGAACGCTACATGTACATTCGCAATTTCTACCCACAACGTCCGCAAGGCGCCTATCTGGACTACATGTTTCAGACTCCCACTACGCAAGTCTGGAAACGAATGTTTGACGCCAATCAATTGAATGATGCTCAGCGTGCATTCTGGCTACCCAAGCCCTCCGAGGAACTGTTTGATCTTCAGGAAGATCCTTATCAGATCAAGAATCTAGCGGATTCTCCGAAGCATGCCGATGTTCTGTCCCGAATGCGAAATGCAACCCGGGAGTGGATGGAAGAAGTCAAAGACCTGGGCTTTTTACCCGAAGGCGAGATGCTGGAACGAGCCGGCGATGCTTCCCCCTACGAACTGGGACACAGTCCGGAATATCCCCTGCAGGACCTTTACACTGTCGCAGATCTTGCCAGTCGCACTATTCAGGGGGACTTAGCGGCACTGCTGAGCCATCGCCTACACAAAGATTCGGGGGTGCGATTCTGGGTCGCCAACGGTTTGCTGATCCGGGCTCAGCGCGACCAGTCCCGGACCGAAGCTCTTTCCGCCGCCCGAGGCATGACCACCGACCCATCGCCTTACGTGCGGTGTATAGCCAACGAAACACTGGCTCGCTTTGGCAAACCAGCGGATCGCGAAGTGGCCATGCAGCAGCTCGTGTTCATGGCGGATCCCAGAAACAGCAACACGTTCGTAGCCATGACGGCCATGAACAGCTTGGACTGGTGCGAGCCTACCAGTGAGGAGCTCGGGAAGGACTTCGCCAATATTCCAACCCGAAACGCTCAGCTTTCGCAGCGCTACGACAGCTACATTCTCAACTTGATGAATCGCCTTCAGTCTATCACCAGCGAGCAGCCATAACTCGGCGGACAGTTGAGTTCAGGGTTGGCCCCCCAATTGCTCAACCGCCCATTGGCGGGCGAATCCCAAAGCATTCGGCGGTCTTTCGGGCATAGTCTCCACATCCCGCAGCTTCGATTTCGCTCCCATGCGACCCAAGGCAATCGCCGCAGCGTATTTGACGGTTACCTGCTCCGGATCCAACGGGTTCCCATCGTTGACCCGCTGTACCAGACTCTCTACCAAAGATGGATTTTCCGAATCGGCCCAAATGTGCCCCAGCGCGTAGATAGCCGAGGTACGAGTAACGGGTTTCATGATCTGTTGATTCTTCGGGATGTACAGTTCCAGCATTTCGCTGGCGGGTCGATACGCGTGAACACCAAGCGCTTCGAACAAAAAGGCTGTCTGGATCTCTTCTTCGAAAGAAACAAACTTTTGTTCCGTCAAACGCTGGGTGACCGTTTGGCAAATCTGAAACACCGACTCCAGTTGTTCCGTGGTTAGCTCCAAGTGCTGCAGCGCCCACGCGGCCCGAATGCTGACTTCTGGTTTCGGATGGCCAAGCAGTGCGATGATGGCGTCGGCTCGATCGCTCTTTTTTAGTTCCGCGGCCAGCAAGATGGCTTGCTCGTTGCCTTGCCAGGCGTCCGCTGCCAGAAAATGCGAGAGCACATCATTCACGCTTGCGGAGAATTCGGCTTGAGTTGCTCGTCGCTTCAGATTCCGCCGAACTTCTTGACGGATTTGCAAATTCGCATCATCCAAGGCGGATGCTTGCAGATTCAGGCTGGCCGCATCATCGACCAGACTGAGAACTTCAATGGCCGCCAATCGGATGTTGTCGTCGGGATGTTCAACCAAGGACTGGGCCAAGGCTCTGGCTCGACTAGGGTTGGTTTTTGCCAAGCCTTGAAAGGCGACTGCCTGTGCATAGGAATCACCGTCTTTCAAGATGCGTTCCAGAATCTGATTGGCTTCTGAGCTGGTGTGATTCCGGAGCAAATTGGCAGCCCGCTGAAAGCCTTGCGGCTGTCCGGAATCGAGACTTTCCTGTGCCAGCTCTTCCAAGCCGCCATCGCTCAGACCGCCCAGGGCTTCAGAAGCCAGCAGTCGAATCGGCTGGGGCGTATCACCGCGTTCAACCAATTGCCGCAGAACTTCGTTGTCGGACGCATCTCCCAGCTGGGAGATTCCGTCAAAGGCGAGCATCTGCAATGCGAAATCGGCCTGACCTTCGCTGAGCCGACTCCGCCAGACCGGTAGCGCCAAGGGACTTTCCCATTCGACCATTTTGGGCTCGACCACATGCCGCAGTTCAGGCCGTTCGGCCACTGCTTGCCATAACTGTTCGATCTGTTCTCGATCCGCTGCCAATTCGGCTGCAGCCGACACTTCGGTCAGCAGCGAATACCGACCAGCGTCCGCTGAAAGGTCCTGCTGCAATTGCTGCATGACCGTGTCGTGAGCCTCGCGCCTGTTGACCACGCCCTCCGCGGCCACTGCGCGAATGGCCATCTGCATGGCCTCCAATCGCCGCTGCAGATCGCTGGAGCTAAGACTTTCCAGGTCGAGACTGGAGGCCACTGGTTCCTGAGACACCGACCAAATCGTCCCGACGTCGGGATCGTACTCCCATCGATTCTGCAGATCGCGTTCCGCGGTGACTCGCTCCACCTCTTGTGCAGAAGCCTGCAACGGCAAGAGAAACACAAAGCAAGTAAAAAATCTGCCTAGATTAACCCGCATAGGAAGGCTGCAGTATTGCAACAGTGGTGATGCTGAATTGAGATTCATGCTTTTACAAACACTTTCGATTACGCGCTGATCAATCGGGTTTGGTTAGCCGCCAAATGCGAATCGCAAACAGGGCCAAGCAACCGACCGAAATCAACGCACCTATCCACCAGGCGGTTGGCGTCAAGTTGTAGGACTCAAAACCCGGCGTATTCATCTCGCTGAGCGCTGCGGCAGCCGGATTGAGCATTAACACACGCTCCACGAAGATCGGCCCAAATGGTCGGCCACGGGCTAACCAAATCAGCAGTGTACCGGCAAACAAGGCCAGCAAAACGCCGTAAGATGTGGCCGTCGCTCCGGCCGTCGTGCGCACGAAACTGCTGATGCAGGCACTGATCGACACGACCATGCAAACGGCTACTAGCAGCGAAATAATGACGTTTCCGACCTGCCCACTCATGGCCGGTTGGATGAAGCTCATCACGGCGTAGCCCGGTAGCGTGGCCAGCAATACCAGCAACATGGTCCACACGACGCTCATGATCTTGCCGCTGAAAATTCTCAAGGGCGAAACCGGCGTAGCTCTGAGAATTTGCCAACCACCCGATTCGATCTCGGAGGAAATCAGGTTGGCGCCCAAACTAGGCCCCACCAAGAGCAGCAAAGCTACTTGCATCAAAACCAGCGGACCAGCAATACGCTCAACACCCCAGCTCACGGTTCCGGTCGCGGCAACCACCGTCAACAACAATGAAACAATGGCACATATGGCCACCAATCGCACGAGCCAATGCAAACGTCCAAACTTGCGAGTCCGGAACTCCTTGACCATGATCGGATTCAGCCAGCCGGGAATACCCGACTTGCGTTTGTTCGGATCGATCAAGTAGGCCATGCCGCGCAACCAACTCTTCTTGGTGGTCACGCCGATTACCTTGCCAGTCGGACGAGCGCGATCCAGCAAAATAGGATCCAGCTTGCGGATGGTCACCACAGCCAGGGCCAAGCTAATCAGCACACTCAGAACTAAAAACTCAACCCAACCGGTGCTGATGCCCAGCGTGGCCGCGGCAGCCTGATTGCCCGTAATCTGCTGCAAAGCCGAGACAGGAGAAACGGCGGTGAGCCATTTGGCTACGGTCGCGGTGATACCGGACAGATTACCGATGATCACCAGAGGTCCCATCGACAGCACCGCCAACGCCAGGACCGTTGCGTAGGTCCATCGCAAACTCGAATCCGTAGACGAGGATCGCGTACTGATCCACAGGCCCAAGGCCGTGTATTGAAATGCCATCACAACAAGCACTAGTGCGAGTGGCCCGAGATGATTGCGTATCGAAATTCCGCCCATGGCGTAACACGCCGCCAGTGCGGGTAGACTCACTGAGATCAGGACCAACGCCAAGGCAACGTTGCTGAGTAGCTTGCCCAAGTAAATCTGCACGGGCGTGGTAGGGGAATTCAGCAGCAAGGTCAGCGTCCCCTTCTTTCTTTCACTGACCAGCGAAGTGGCCGGAAAGGCCGGCACCAGCATCATTACCGCCAAGCTGAGCGCAAAGGCCAGCGGTCGAAAGACGAGCATCGATCCCTGGCTAACGATATCCACGGTGCTGTCGGAAGGCCACCGCAGCAGTACGAGAGCACTGCTTACCAGGGCCACGGCTAGAATCGCCGCCATCGTCTTCCAAGACCGCAAGCGACCCAGCAACTCGCGTCGAAAAAGTGGATTCTGCCAGAACATCGGTCTACTTCGCCCTATTAGATCTGCGTCTCATGACATGCGAGATGTTTCGTGCACCCAAAAAAGTGTTGTCTGAATCACGAGGATGCAGATTGCAGCTTCTCGCCCGGTGCAGCCACCGAAAGAAAAGCATCTTCCAAATCGCCGGCAACCTCGCGGAACTGAGCAACTGGAATACAGCTACTGACCAATGCCTCCAGAACGGTAGCCATCTCCTCTTCGGTATGAGCCGTCGGGAAACGCAAAATGCGCTCTTGGGGGGAAAGTGCGATATCATCGCGTTCCACGTGTTCGGCGATCACATCGGCGGCGCGCTCCAGGTCGGCCTCGCGGAGCAGCTGGACCTCAAAGCTGCGCATCGGACACAGCCGTCGCATAACCTCGTCGAGCTCACCAAAGGCCCGAAGTTTGCCTCCCGTGATGATGGCTACCGTATCACAAATCCGGGCCAGTTCTGGCAGGATATGGCTGGTAACGATCAGCGTTTTCCCTTCGGCGGCCAGCCTGAGCAGGATTTCTCGCATTTCGATTCGGGCCTTGGGATCCAAGCCGTTCGCCGGTTCATCCAGAATCAGAACTTCGGGATTGTGCAAAAGCGTTCGCGCAATGCCTACCCGCTGTTGCATCCCGTGGCTCAAACTTTCGACGAACTTGTCTTGCATGTAGGCGGAATGGGTGATCTCTAATACCTCGTCGATCCGCTTGGCGCGCTCGGGTCCGCGGATCCCAAACACGGCCCCGAAGAAATCGAGATACTCTCGCACGCGCATGTTGTCGTAGGAGCCAAACTTGTCAGGCATATAGCCGACTAGATGCTTGATCTTGGCCGCATTTTCACTGCAATTGACTCCGGCAATGTAAGCGCTTCCCGAAGTTGGGCGTGAAAGGCCCACCAGAATCTTGATGGTCGTCGTCTTACCGGCACCGTTGGGGCCGATAAAACCCAAGATCGTTCCGCGTTTAACGTAGATGGACAAATCGTCCAGAGCCGTAAACTCGCCGTAGCTCTTCGTTAGATTTTCGGTACGTACTACGTAATCTTCGCTGTCGGACATATTCCACTCTTTGCTAATTCGATGGAACTGCTACGGAACCTCGGAAGCTGGCCCGAAAGTTATCTACCTGCCAGGCTACAACGTTGGCCGACGAGGTACCGGATTGGATGTCTTTGCGTTCACCTACTTGCAAGGCCACATTGATCACGCCATCCGCGGCCTCTGCCAAAACTCGCGGATCCGTAATGGTCGCGTTCCAGGGTATGGATGGACTGCTGAGTCGCCCGACTTCAACGGGGCCATCAGCGGTCGTCACCAAAACCACCACATCCCGCTGCGGTGCCTTGATATCCAGCTCGAGATCCATAGATTCCGCCTGAAAGGGCAACAACTCATCCGGCAAGACAAATTGCAAATCGGCGGAGATGGCCATGGTGAGCTCTTTCTGCCACTTGCCAGTAGTGTCGCTATAGGCAAACGTCGCGCTGGGTTGATTCAAGTCACGCTGGAGCTTGACCAGTCCATGAGGCACGAAAACCGTTTCTCCTGCCGCAGGCCGACTTAATCGCACCGGCAAACTGACCAACGCGGCTCCCGTTTCCATCAAGTCCTTGGTCCATTTGGGAGATTCAGGCCAGATCTTTGTCCAGCCGTACAATACGCGATCCAAGTTCTGCGTGCGGTCATCCGGACGGAAGAAGTCTTGGTAGACCTCTAAGCGCCTTTGCTGTTCGCTGCTAATCAGCGTGCCAGCGATCCAACGATCGCCATCCGCGCTCAGACTGCCATCGATGATCAGTCGGTTGTCACCTGCGGCTTGGCAGATCATAGGGTCACCGCGATTGAAGCCCAAAACCGCGTCCTCAAAAGCATACGGCAATTGCGGCAACAGTACTTCGACGCCATCTGCCGTGAGTGAAGCCTCGGCAACCAATCCCTGGGTGGGAATCGTATAAAAGGATTCGTATCGCCATGGCCCAGGTGGCCAGGCCGTATTCTTGAGACTCCACTTGCGGAAATCATCAATCTCGAATCGCACGACTCCGGAAGCTAGCTGCTCGTCGACTCTGGCACCTCCGTCCAGATCACTGACGAGACTCATATCCGCAGAATTTTCCAGGTACACAGCGGATTGCTCGCGCACATCGGCCAGGCTGCCATCTTCGTTCACTTGGATCAATTGCAAGCGGGCAACACTCTCCGGGATATCACGTCGAACATAGCTGGCTGCCAGCAGCATCGCACCACCGAAGATTAGTCCAACCACTGGCGCCAGAATACCCAACCAGCTCAGATCACCAGCCAACCAACGCCAGACTCCGGCCAAACCCAGGAGCGCACAAAAAGCAGCCAGAGTGGTGACAACCCAATGTTTGGGCACAACCGGATTGCCAATCAGCTTCATCGGATAATCAACCTGGTCCGACAGCGGCTGACTGAGGGAAGGCATATTGATTTCAATCGACAGTTGATTGGCCCAGATGCGTGACTGATAGGCGGCGAAAAACGGTTCCTGAGAAGAAGGATTCTCACGGACTTGCAACCACGCGGCGGCATCCAAAGTCGTAAGCAAAAGCGTTCCATAGCCTACGGGCATCCAGATAGCAGCCGGCCAGCCGTCTACTTCATGGGTAACGCGACCACCATGATGAATCACACGCTTCATCATCAGCGGTGAGTACGAGCTCACGGTTCGGTCTTGTTCGGCGATCGGATTTTCACCGCCGATTACCTTGACCGTGAAATCGCTCATGGCCACGGTATCCACGGTCTCGCAGATTTGCTCTGGCCCCAGGAGCGGCCGCACAGCTTCGCTGGACACCTGATCCAGCATCACCCACAGCTTACCCCCTCCCGCCATGAACTTTCGCAGAGATGCGACAAACGCAGCATCCCTCAACGCGGCCTCGTCGTCCAGTATCACCGTTTCCAGGGAACTCCAATCCAAGCTGCTATTCGGAAAGGGACGGGCATCGTAGACGGCTCCGCGACGATTTAATTCCGTATCAATCCGCGAAGCCAGCGCGAATTCATAGTTCATCGCCGGAAGCGGCTGAGGCCAATACCAGGCCGGAGTCGACTCGCTGTCGGATTTCAGTATGAAAGCCACCTGAGTCGGCTGGGGATCGGGGCCTAACTGCAGCGTGTATTCGGGCGGCTGTGAGGGTCCTCGAGGAACGACTACCTCTTGTCCATCTCGCTCGACGTAAAGCGCTGCGGTCACGTCAACGAGATTCTTGCCCACGACGGAACTGGGAACATTGACAAAAACATCCACCATCGAGGTGTTATTCGCGGGCACCACTACTTTCCGTACGCTCTGCCGATTCGCTTGGCCATCGATGGTCACCACCAATATGGCCTCTTGAGCATCGTTCCCGGCGTTCGCGACCGTCGCCTGCAGCGCTAGTACCTCACCCGGTTTGATGCGGCTATGTGGCACGCGATTCAAGGCGCTCAGGCGAAGCGAGCCAGCTTCCGACACCTGGCCCAAGGCATGAAAACTCCCATACCCCAACATCAAGAGGCATGCCGCAAAAAAGGCAAGCGATATTGTCGATAACCGTCGCACGCGTGAACTCCGACGTCTCGCTCAGTCTTTAATGACTGTCGAGCCACTTCCACTTCAGTATTAAGGTCCGGTATAGCCTGGCCCGTACCGGGTCTGCAATCCAGCGTCATCCGCAGCAACAACGGATCCGGTTTGGCAGCCAGTAGGGGATTTTTGTCTACCCGAAGAGACTTCCAAGGTTAGTCAGTTGGCCCCACAAGTCTAGGGGATCGAGCTCCCCAAGCCCACGACCAGGCTCTGGAAACGGCCTGCCTGGAAGCCGCCAACCGTCGCAGGCTTTTGGCACTAGCGTGCCAGAGCCGCGCTTCGCAGCTTGCGCGTCGCCTGCACGACCTGCTCTACAAAGGCCGGATCCGCGAAGCGCGTCAGATCACAGGAGCTTGGATATTCAGAACGAATTACGCCACGAAGCCGCTCCAAGTTCTCCGGGGTGGCACGAAGGCGCGGCTCTATCGCGTTCACAATTTTCCGAGCCACACACATTCTGAGTCTCAAACAGGCAGGTCCGCCGCCGCCCGCCATGCTTTCATCCAAACTAACGAAGCGCACTTGCTGGATTGGATTGCTGTTGTCCGCCAGCAGACGATCAATCAACGTCTTGGCGGCAGTAATTTGGGAACACTGCATGGGACAGACCATGACCATCCCGCCGTCGCTCCCCGAGACTTGGGGAGTTACCAGCTGACTATTGAAGAAGTAGCTCTTCACGGCATCTTCCAGCGGTAGCTCCGCATGGCTGATTTCAATTCTATGGAGTCGCATTCCCGCGAGCTTGTGAAAATCCGACTCCAATCGCCCAAGCTCGGATTCCGCCTGGTCGAATGCCAGCTCATGATGCAAGAGCAAGTGCTGATGGCTGGTGGCAATCACGTCATTATGAAACACCCCCGCATCGACAGCCTTGGGGTGCTGCTTCAAGAAAAACGTCCTCCGCTCATCCAGGCAATGCAATCGCGCGATGGCTCGGCAGGCTGCCTGTGACTGACGGGGAAGAAAGTGTATGGGTTGCTCTGCTTGTTCGTCAGCCGCGTAAACAAAGATGTGAAAACCAGATTGAAATTCGGCGTCACACAAACGCATATGGTTTGCCGCACCTTCGTCTCGTAACGGAAAAATCGCGGGCAGCGGGCGATGCATGACGCAGGCTGGCAGCGAACGCGTGAACTGACTCAAATCGAGCATCCGCTCACTGGCTTCACTCGATCGATGCCAACTGCTGACCAAATTGGCAGGGGTAACATGGTCGCGACCATCCGACGCATCCACGGCAGGCGTAAAAGTTGCCGAGTTGGCGGCCCACATGAAGGCACCACTGAAAGCGGCGGAAACAACCTGCGGGGCGACGTCCAGTGCTCTACGGATCTGATCGGATTGCGAACCCGAAAAACCCAACTGCTGCAAAAACTCCCACCTGGGTCGATCTGGGGGCAGCCACATGAATTGCGGAATCCCCAGTTCCGCCAGCACTTCCGCTTTGGCCAGTCCCTGCAAAGCGGCCTCCCGCGGATTGCTGGGCATCCTCTGGTGTTGCTGCGAGGCCAGATTGCCGACCCCCAAGCCACCGAAATGGTGCGATGGCCCAACCACCGCATCGATGTTCATTTCGACCAAAGAAGTCGTGCTGTCCGATGGTCCGTTCGGAAATTCACGCATCCCAATCGAGCCCTGGAAACACATTTTGATCTTCGCTCAAGCTTGGGCTCTCCAAGGATGCGACAGGAAACGAACAATAATCCGCGGCGTGATATCCGCTCGGGTGATGGTTGCCGCTGATGCCCACACCGCCAAAGGGAAGCTTTCCGCTGGCTCCCGTGGTTTGACGATTCCAGTTCACGATTCCGGCCCGGACTCCTCGCAAGAAGCGCTCAAAATCTAGGGAATTCTGGCCGATGAAGCCCGCTGACAGCCCATAACGAGTGCGGTTGGCGATGGCGATGGCGTCCTCGAGGTCATCGGCACGATGCACCATCAGCAGCGGGCCGAAGTACTCGCAGTCATCGATCTGCACGTCGGGATCAACGGCCAATAACGCGGGCGTTACCAAGGCCTTGGATCGTTTGTCCGCCCGCATTTCGACTAGCATACGCGCTCCTTGATCCACTAATTGCTGCTGCGCTCGCAACATATCGTCGGCAGCTTTGGCGGCGATCATGGGGCCCATGAAAGGCTGAGGTTCGTCCAAGGACAAGCCGCAGCGGATTCTAGGGATCTTTCGCTGCAGTTCGTCCAGCACATTCGCATAGGCTCGGTCACCACTGATAATCAGGCGACGGGTACAGGTGCAGCGTTGTCCCGCGGTTAAGAACGCAGACAGAATAATCGTCAGGGCGGCCGCGGCATCATCGGCTGGATCATGCACAACTAGCGGGTTATTGCCACCCATCTCGAGCGCCAGCACGCGCTGCGGCTGTCCCGCCAGCTTAGCGTGGATGCGGGTTCCGACCGCTTGGCTGCCTGTGAACAAAACACCATCCACCTGGGGATCCGCCACCAAGGTCTCGCCTACTTCGGTCGCGCCATGCACCAGGTTGAACACGCCCGGGGGAAGCCCAGTATCCTGCCAGATCTGAGTGAGCCATTGCCCACAAGCCGGCACATATTCACTCGGTTTGAAGACAACCGTGTTTCCAGCCAGTAGAGCTGGAATGATATGGCCACCGGGGACGTGGGCAGGAAAGTTGAAGGGCCCGATGACAAACATCACACCATGCGGTTTATAGCGCGTCACTGCCTGATAATCGCCGATCGTTTGCGTGCGGGTCCAGCGTCGTTCCAAAATCGACTCAACGGAGTTCTCCACCTTGGCAATGGCAGCGGCAACTTCCGTTCGGGCTTCCCATAGCGGCTTTCCATTTTCGACGGCGATGCAATGAGCCAATTCTTCTCGGCGTTCACTGACCAACTGGCCGAATCTGCGGCAGTAGGCGATACGATCTTCCAGTGCCGCGTCCGCCCATGCCGGGAAGGCTGCGCGGGCAGCCTGCATCGCCTGCAGTGCCTGGTCGGCGGACGCCCAGGCGCCTTTCCAAACGAGACTCTCATCGCTTGGCGAACGGCGCTCCCAAGACTCCCCCTGGCCTGCGACCCACTCCCCCGCAATCCAGTTTCGACCATCAATGGGCATCTTCATATCGAAGCATTCCTCACTCGCGTGTCACTACATGCGATCAGCTGGCACCCTAACGGCAGTGTTTCGCCGACTAACGCTTTTTCGGATGCATCTCCAGCAGATCCAATTTATCTCCGACTTGGACCTGCAATAGTTCCGCCATTTGATGAGCCAAGACCAAGCCAGCTTCCTCCCGTTGAACCCGGGCGATGGCGGCACGAAAGCCGCCCTGGCTCGAGGCCACAATGACACTCGGCCCATCAACTTCCTCCTTGGTGGACAGCAGCGTCGCACGCTGGGTGCGTTTGACAGCTCCGATAGCGTCGCGCTTGCAACGCACCACAGGCCCACCGTCAAAAATGTCGATCAAGTCAATGGCTTGAAAGCCCTCGGCTTCCAACATGGCCAAGGCTGGCCGCGTATTCGTGTGTACCTTACCCAAGGTCTGCAACAATCCGTCGGGTAGAAGATTTAGATAGATGGGATAGCGAGGCATCAGATCTTCAATGAACCTCTTGTTAATGGTCGATAACGTATCGGCCTGCGGAAAATCCATATCGAAGAAATGCCGACCGATGGCCTCCCAGAACGGACACTGCCCCTCGTCGGTCATCACGCCGCGCATTTCGGCAATCACCTCTTGCGCAAACCGGTTGGGATGAGCTGCCATAAAGGCGAAGCGTGACAAACTCAGCAATCTGCCTCGCCCCTGGCCCCGATACTCAGGCAGCAAGAAAAGACTGCCTATCTCGGTGGGACCATCGTGAATTTTCTCCAGATGCAGTGACTCTACATGCTGGATCTTATTCAACAGTTCGCAATAGTGACTTTCGCGTACGCGGCGATAACTATAGAAGGGCTCATAACCCCCGGTCTTGCTGAAGATGCAGGACAATCCCACCAGTTGCTTGGTAAGAGTGTTTTCCATCACAAAGACATAAGGCTCACCCGAAGGCTTCTCCGTCTTACGATGAAAAGCAAAATGGGAATGCTCCACCCGCTCGCTCAACTGTTCCTTACTTACCTGCAGCGTGGTTAACCCGTAGGTTGCACGGCCGACCAACTCCCACAGCTGATCGAGATCTTCCAAGCACACCGCACGCACGATTTCCAAGGTTTTCTCCTAGCCTTCAGGGACACTCGGTACCTATCTAAAACCCGAAGAGAACCGCGGCTAAGGCCAAAGCGGCTCATGGTTTTCGGATCGGTTGTTGATCACGTAAGGACACTCACCTATCGACCTCAAATGGACCGGCAACCCCCGAGTCCACTACGGATTCATTGACGGCAGCACCTTCCGCATGATCTCGATGGCTAGATCCACATGCTGCTTTTCGGTAACGGCAGGCGGCGGCAAGAATCGGACACGGGCGGGAGAGCTACCAGCCACAAAACTCATCAGCCCGGCATCGAATAGCGCATGCACGAGATTCTTGGCGTATTCCGCGGAGCCATCACCAGGGGTAAGTGCAATCATCATACCGCAACCAAACGGACCGCTTATCTTTCCGGGATAGTCCTTACTGAGAGCGGCTAACTGATGGGCGAAGTACGCATGCAACTCATTGTTTCTGCCAGCCTCACCGAAACAGTTGGTGGACTCGAGTTCATCCAGAGTCGCCAGCGAAGCGGCTATGGCGGAGCTGGCTGCGGTAAAAGTCTGACTCAGTAATGGGCCATTCGGTTTGAGTTCCGGCTTGTACAGCGTCGCACACAATTGGGTGATCTTGCCCACCGTTACCAACTCCGCATGCTCATCTAGCCCAAAATGTTGGAAGGCATAGGGCTCGCTGAGCCGCCCGAAGGTCTGAACTTCGTCAAAGATAACCAGCACGTTATCTTGTTTGACGCGGTGAATGAGCTTGCGAAAGTATTCGGTGCAGCCCGGATAGTAACCGCCCTCCCCCGCGACCAACTCCAGCCACAAGGCGGCGTACTTGCCAGGATGCCTCTTGAGCAATTTATCCAAGGCATCCAGCGAGCGCTGCTGCGATGCTTGCGAATGCTCACGATCTTCCGGCGGAATAAAGTCTACGGTGATGGCTGTCGGCAGACCAATGCGGTATTGGGGCCGATCGGTGATCTGCGCGGTGGCCAGGGTCCGTCCGGCAAAGCAATCATCCAGCGCCAGAATGCGGTCGGCCGGCGCTCGGTGGTGAAAGGCGATTTTCAGCGCATTTTCATTGGCCATTGCCCCGCTGGTGGTTAGCAAGCAATGTTCCAAGGCTGCCCCGTGCGTGTTTGCCAGCTGCAGCAGACGCTCCGCCACCAACAGGGATGGCCGATGTTGTTGCAAATTCCCCTGCATCACAGTATCGCACAGCGCCGCCGACAGTCCGGCTTGCAAGAGTCTGGGATGACTATGGCCGAGTCCATGCACGCCGATGCCAGTAATAAAATCCAGTTTGATACTTCCATCCGCCAGCTCGACCCAAGGACCTTTACCGATACCGCTAGCCAAATAGGGAAAATAGGGGGCTCCGCCACGGGCCTCGGATAACCGCTCGAGAAGATTTTGGTAATCCGTCCGCAATTGCGGATCAGCTGGCTGGACTCCTTGGATCTCCGCCTGGGCGTCCAAGAGTGCCGACTTCAGCAGTTCCTCGGCTTGCTGCACGCGCGGATCTGCCTGAAGGCGGTCGGCAATCAACTGGCTGGAGCCTGGCTTGTGGACGTCGGTCATGATTTTCCTTTTTGCATAAGTTTTGACCTGACAGGTTTGAACGTGGTAATCTACAGCACAGCTGGAGTACGCTACGAATGCCTGGACGTACTCCAACTGCCCTCCGTGATCACCCGGAATGCGGCTGGCTCCGCTGGATCATTCGCGGACCACACGACGACTATCGGTTTGGCTCCAGCTTGTACTTCATGCTACGCTCGTTGGTGCGTTCCAGATCCGTCGGGTATTCCGCAACTCCAGGTCTCACACCTCAACCCCTATTCTCAATCGGAGAATCTCGATGACAGCTCCCAAACTGATCCTTCCCACCCACCGCCGACGATTCATCAAGAGCTCAGCAGCATCGCTGGCAGCCGCAAGCTGTCTACCCAAGGTTGTTTCTAACAATATAGCAGCGGCCGAGGAACAAAAGACTTCGGCGGAATCTCTGGTCAAGGTGCTCTACGATTCCTTGACGCCAGAACAAAGAAAGCAAGTTTGTTACGACTGGGACCATATCGACAAAGAACGCGGCCTGTTAAGAAGCCGCGTTTCCGCTAACTGGCAAATCAACGACAAGGAAATTAACGGCGATTTCTACACAGCGGAACAAAGGGCGATCATTCGCGATGTGTTCGAAAGCATGATCGACGAAGAATGGCACGCAAAGTTCGATAAGCAGCTCGAAGACGACTGCGGAGGCTTTGGAGAGGAGCAGGCGCTTGCCATTTTTGGTCAGCCTGGCAGCGGCAAGTTCGAGTTCGTTCTCACGGGACGTCATATGACGCTTCGCTGCGACGGCGACTCGGCGGAACACGTGGCTTTTGGTGGTCCGATTTTTTACGGACACGCTCCGACCGGCGGAGACGAAGAAGCCGACCATAGCGGAAACGTCTTCTGGAACCAGGCGCTGGAAGCCAACAAAGTCTATTCCATGCTCGACGGCAAACAGCGTCGTCAAGCTGAAGTTCCAAAGTCGCCCGGCGAAAGTCGCGTCGCTTTTCGAGGTCAGAACGGAACCTTTAGCGGGATTCCGATCACGGATCTAGCGAGCGATCAAAAAGAGCAAATGCAAAAGGTTCTGGCCAGTCTCATCGAGCCTTTCCGAGGCGCGGATCGTCAGGAGGCCATGAAGTGTCTGGAAGCCCAAGGCGGTTTGGACGCCTGCTATTTGTCTTTCTTCACGGATAATGACATCGGACGTGACAAGGTGTGGGACAACTGGCGACTGGAAGGCCCTGCCTTCGTGTGGCACTTCCGCGGTGCGCCTCACGTGCATGTGTGGGTGAACGTGGCCCAAGATCCCAGCGTCGAATTAAACGCCTAGCCCTCGCCTAGCACGCATTATTCACGTAGGGCCCCCTCACCGGCCTTATATTTCCTTCTCCCCTCGCCCCACTTCGGGGAGAGGGTTGGGGGTGAGGGGCAAAGTGACTCCGACTCCCACCAAAGGGGAAAGTAAGTTGGATGGGCTTCGGCACTTCAAAATGGTTTGGCAAAACGAGCCGAAATTAGCATGGCCAGAACCATGATCCAACAGCCGAAAAAAGCGATCGCGGCGATCTCGCCGAAGTACTCGCCTCGGACCAACGCCAAGGCTCCCGCTACCGCCCCCACCAAGATTCCGACGCACGAACACAAGACTGCTGCCAGCCGTCCCCGGATGACGTACAAACCCAGCAGCAGGCCGCTGACCCATCCAACCACGATCCCGGCCAAGATCAATCGCTGAAGCGACTCCCCGGTCAGCACCGGACTTCCGACCAAGGTGCGGAGGCATGCAGACAGAATCCCGCCCACCGTCACAATGTAAAACATCAGGGCTACGGTAATCGGAGTTTTCCGCGGTGCGTCGGTCGGAGAGCCAAAATCAAATTCGGTTTCTGACGATGGTGAATTCGAAATGGATGTTCCCTCCTAGCCCTGGGGAATACGATACGGATGGCTGGCCGCTGAACATGTCGTCAGCAAAAACGTTCTTCACCAGAAGGGATCAAAATCCATCAGAGTCTTGTCGGCTCGATTGCCCAATTGCTGCATCACGGTGCGATCCGCATTTTGAGACATGAAATGCACCGATCCATCACCCAACAACACGTTCATCCCACCGGTGTGCATGCTGCCAAATCCCCCGACGTGTCGCCCATCATTGGCTTTGCCTGGAATCACCTCGGGCAGCTCCGAGATTTTCAACCAGGACTTGGGATCAATATCCAGCATTTTGAAACGACTGCTGCCGGCAAACTGGCTTTCCTTCTGGCGCACCGTTTCCCATTCATCGGGTTCCACGGATAAATCCTCGACAGTAGCCTCAACGCCGTAGCCTTCGCCGCCATAACCTGCGCTGGCTAAATCGCCATCGCCGGCCCGGGTAAAGCCGCCCGCAAATCCGGGCGGCAAAGAAACTCCGGTGGGCATTCCCATACTATTGATCGCATGTCCCAGATTTCTTAGCGTCGAGCGGGTACCGCTGCTCCAGCCTAGATCGGTTGCATCGGTCAATTTCTCCGCGACGAAAATGGTATGCGTCACACCGTCGATGATATCGTCCAATCGAACATGGCTATTGAGAAACAAAACGCCGTTGTTGTCCACATCGATGGGAACCTCGCGACTGTCGTGCACTCCGGCATAATTGGAATAGGGTCCCTCGCGACCCATGGGGGTCGATGGACAGATGAGCCATGGAATCTGGTGCGCTCGCACGGGAAAGTTTGCCTTGCTGTAAATCGACTGCGAGTGGTCGAGCATCATATAAGCGACTCGCTCGTCCATCATCGGTAGAATCTGGACGATCCAGCTGTGATGAAAGCCGATGGGCAGGTTTTGGATGGGGCCCTGTTGATCCACCGTGCCGGGAGGCAAAACGCGGTGGGCCATTTCATAATTATGCAATGCGACACCCAACTGCAGTATCTGATTCATGCACTGGGCACGTCGCGCAGCTTCGCGGGCGGCTTGGATAGCCGGCAACAGCAAGCCAACCAGAATGCCGATGATGGCAATCACCACCAGCAACTCCACCAGCGTGAATCCCGCGGTTTTGCGAACCGCAATCCTATGACGCCTAAGTACCCAGTTCATCGTTGTCTCCCAAGTGGTCCTGATGAATCCCAAGTTACCTGCAATGCGTGATCGCTGTCCGCCGGGAATGTTGCCAGGATACGATAATCCGTTGCTTCCGGCCGCGGGTAGGGAATAACTTGGATCTTTCCCCTACCCGAGTCTAACTCGATCGTCCATGTTACTTCTTTTTGGATCTGCTGCTGTTCCACCGCGGCCTTACCCAGCTCCAGCAATTCACGAGCCTGATACAATCGTGATCTTCGCTCTTCACCGCGGCGAATGATGGCCAGGCTCTGCGTAGCCTGAATTGATAAGGCTCCGGCTATCAACAAGACAACCAGAACACAAATCAGCACGGCCGCTCTACGCTGCCCCTTCCGTCGACTTTCGCGACGCAGTTGCTTGTCGTTCCGAATTCCCGCCAGACACGTTAATGGAATGCCTCCGAGTTTCATGGTCGCGCCTCCACCGATGCTGCTGAAAGGGATCCATCCAAAAGGCGGGCCTTCCACTCGAGTGAGGCAAACTTGTTTGGCATGTGTGACTTGAGTTGCATAGCGACCCAGGGGATTGCGTTCTCGTCATTCACCACAAAATTCGCCTGACAGGCCACGGGTAACTTCCAACTGTCTTCGCCGACCTGCTCGTCATCCAGCCATGTGCTGCGGGTGAGTCGATCGTCTTGGACACCGTAGCTTACGCGGCGTCCGTCTGAAAAATCCAGCCAGAGCGACTCGCCGGGTGTGCAACTGGAAGCCTGGCTGACATCCTCCCGAAATCGGTCACCTACCAGATGCAGGCTTTGTGAAAGCCGAACGCCCTCCAGAGCAAGACGGTGAGATTGAAACGAGCGGTGCATGGTGATCGTTGCCAGCGACAACAAGACTCCCACAGCGATAATCATGGTTACCGCATCGATCAGACTGAAGCCTGATCTATGTGTGCCCTTGATGCGGACCCTGGATGGAACGGCGATTGGCTCAGTCATCGGCATCTCCGCTTTCGATCTGCGGCTCCGAACGCGTCCGGCCAACAATCCAGAAAGTTCGCTCCGCCGGAGAGGCCGCTTGCCCTTGGATCCGACACTTCAGACGAAGCGTAACTTGCACCGCCTCCGCAGGCTTGGAAACCCTCACCACCTGGGCCTCCCAATGCGGCTCTTCCACAATTGCCTGCAGACCAGTTGAAATTGGGAATTCCTCGACGCGCTGCGGATTGATGTCGGCAATCTCCCAGCTACCAACTTCCTCGCGCAGGTTAAGCATCTCCAGTTCTATCCGCGAACCGATCTCGCGATTCCTGAGCCCTTCTTTAAGGTGATAAGCGAAACGTCCAACGCCGCTCATGGCAATCGCCAAAAGTGCGGTCGCCACCACGGTCTCCGCCACGCTGGCCGCCAATCGCGGTGAACGTCTTCGGCTGCGAGGCTTCCAGGCTCTCACTACAGGGAGCGAAAGCCCCTCACCGGCCGCTGATACGTCCGACTCTCCCGAGGGAGAATAACTGGTAACGGCGACCAGCGAGAAGAGTGCCTTATTGTCTAGCCCTAGCATTGGCGAACCCCATACATCTCAGGCGAGGGAACTAATGAGATGCGTCAACGCCATTATCATACCGACTACCACAAACCCAATCAGCAGAGCCAGCATGAGTGTTAGCCCCACCACTGCACCTTGTGTCAGCATGGAGTATCGGTTCAGCATCTGTTCGATGCGCGAGGCCGCAAGTTGCTGAAGAGCCCACACCACGTTCCGTTCATTGGACCGCTGCAAATCTCCCGTAAAGATCGTGTGTCCCCGGATGCGTCGAATTTCGTGCCGCTTTAATATTCCCGACTTCTGCAAGGCGGTGGCCAATGGCAAGCCTTGTTCGAGGTAATCGGCGGCCAACTGAAACCTGCGGGCGATGTAGGCAACTGGTACGATTTCACTGGTTCTTCGACAGGCGGCGATCAGGTCGGGCTCACTTTCTGAAATTTGAGCCAGTGCGAAAAGTCCGGCGTTAGTGTAGTAATCACCGGAGATATAGCGAAACATCGGCAACTGCAGCAAGCTTGGAAACAGCCACAGCAAAAAGCTCACTGCGCACAGGATTAACAACAGCATCGGTAGCAGCGCGAAGAATTGTGAAATCCTGGTCGAAGATGTCCAATCTCCGATTCCCAACACCAATTGCGACATCCGGGGTAATTCGACTCCCATTTCTTCAAACATGGACTGGAACGTCGGCATGATAAACACGGCAATCAAGTACAAGATGGGAATGATTACCACCACCCAGGCAAAGATCAGCAGCCGACCGAGCAAGCGCTCAAACTCCGCTTCGATGGACAGCGGCGAGTGCGATGTCGAAGACTCCAACTCGTTCGGGCAGGCAATACCGAATGCATATCGCAAGCGTATCGCCAACCTCTCGTAGACTCCCACGGCTATGCCTCGCATCTCTAGAGCTAGCTCCCACGGGACACCTTGCGCGATGTCTCGTTGCAGAGCCCCGGCCTTGCGACGCGGCCAGCCTACATTTTCCTGCACAAAATACCCGGACAGCGCCTGCTGCTGCGGCAGGTCGGTCGCGCTCAGGCAGCTCAGAAGCATTGCCTTGCGTTCCATGCGTCGCCGCTTCCAGAAAATGACTACCGAGAACATGGCCAAGATGATCAGCCAGGCAATACTGATCCAATGTGCCCGTCCGCCGACAGCCAGCAACGAAAACCAGAACATCAACAAGATCAAGCTGCGGACGGCCAACAGCATCCAAGAGCGGCCCTCGGCTCTGACTGTGCCCAACGAAAGTCGCAGGGCCACAAACAGGCTGAAGGCGATTGGAAACAGTATGAGCCAATTAGATGAAAACAGAACCATTGTGTTCAAGCCAGGGAGCTAATCATTGTTACCAAGGGCATCAACGACATAAGATAGGAAGCGATGGCGCCAAACAGGATGGTTCCCACCAGCGCCAAGGCAAAGACCGGCACCACGGTGGCCAGCGACCGACAGCGTTGCTCGGCCATCTGTCCCAGTACGTTAGCCGCATCCGACAGAGCCAGATCAAGATCTTCGGACCGCTGGTCAATCAGCAGCACGATGGGCCGACACAACCCATCCGTTAGAGAACAAGCTCCGATGGCCCGCCCCAGCGGCATTCCCAACTGAACATCGCGGGCGATCGACTGGCTGAACACACTCTGCCGGCTGCTGTGAAAACTGCGTGCGGCAGCATCCACCGCCGCCGCTGGTTGGAGCCCATGCACCAAGAACAAGTGATAGCGGTTCAGCATTTCCTGTAGCGACATCCAACGCAAAGGCTTACCTACCAGAATCATGCCACCCATGACCGCCAACCAAGCCCAAGGCGGACCGACGAACCACAGACTTAGGAGAACCATCAAGACCCATGCGGTAATCATCGCCATACCCAAGATGGCGTGGTGTTGATCATCGATGGAGGCCCGTAAGTTTTCGAAACCCATCAATCCAAACTCATCAAACCAGTCGAGTGTAACCATGCTGCGGATCGAAAAGCTGAATGCCAGCCCAACGGCAAGGGCTGCCACGAACAAAACCATTGGGTAGACCGAGGTCGAAACCAAAATCCGCCATCCCTTGTCGGACTTGGTCCGCACGCGAATAGCCTCGATCAACAGCCCAGCCGGATCACGTACCTTCAAGGATTCACGCAGCAAGCTGTTCAATTCAGCCGGCAGAGCTCCGCTTTGCTGCCGCAAAGCATCGTCTAATGGAATACCTTGACCGAGCAAAGCGGCCAAATTCTGCAGCGGTCGTCGCCATCGCAGAGGTCCGATTTCGGCCGCCAAACGCAGCTTCAAGGAGTCCAAAACATGGCGGCCCACGGCGGTATCCAAAATTTCAGCTTGTTGCGCCATGGTGCCCTGACTCTTGTCCAACTGAAGACCGCTACACCGGATAGAACATCGCGCGGCTTACTGGCCGACGATTGTAGCAACTCGCCTTACCCACGTGTCAGAGTCCGGCAGCTTCGGCAGGCGGCAATCTGGAATTGAATGCCAACAAAACACATCCGGGCCAGAAGCTCTTACAATACTCACCTAGAAGGCAATCCGTTGCTGGCCGCTGATTCTGCAACGATCCACCCCATGCACCCACAAACCTCTACGTGATGCAGACTATGAAACTGACAATTACCCTGCTTGCGATTTTTTGTCTGTGTTTTTGGCCGCCCGCTTCCGCTCCCGCGGAGGAGGCCACTGCGAACAACAAGCTTCCTTTCTTTATCGGCACCTACACGGGTGGCGCAAGTCAAGGCATCTACCGCAGTGAACTGTCGCTGGATGACGGATCACTGGCGGAACCAAGTCTGGTGGCTGAGCTGACCAACCCATCCTTTCTGACGATCCATCCCAGCGGGAACGTGCTGTACGCGGTTAGCGAAGTGGCTGAAAGTGACCGTCAGGTGGTCGCTTATCGTATCCGAGACGACCTCACTCTCGAGGAGATCGGAGCGGCGGCATCAGCTGGTAGCGGCCCGTGCTATGTCTCCACCGATCATGCCGGCGAGTTTCTGTTTGTCGCCAACTACGGCAGTGGCAGCATTGCCGCGTTCCGCTTGAAGCCTGACGGCGGGCTGGGACCACTTACCAGCCAACATCAACATCAAGGTAGCAGTATCAACGAGCGTCGTCAGCAATCGCCCCACGCTCATTGCATTCTCGCCGACCCGACAGACCGCTTCGTTTGCGCAGTCGATCTAGGTACCGACCAGGTGGTGATTTATGAGCTGAATCGGGAAAGCGGTCAGCTACAAGCAACCGGCAAGCCCTTCAAGGCCACTCCCGGACATGGGCCTCGCCACCTGGCATTTCATCCCGATGGTAAACACGCGTTCGTCATTCATGAGCTGACCTGTATGCTCAGCCTTTGCAGCTGGGATGCGGAAGCGGGGCGACTCGAAGAGCTCCAACAGATTTCCACCTTGCCGGTGGATATGCAATCCGGATACTCCACCGCCGAAGTTTTGGTCCACCCGAGTGGCAAGTTCGTTTTCGGTTCGAATCGTGGTCATGATTCGATCGCGGGCTTCCGTTTTATGGATAACAAGCTGAGCTCCATCGGACACACTCCTACCAGCGGAAAAACTCCACGCAATTTCCGCATCGACCCCAGCGGAAAGTTTTTGCTGGCGGAGAACCAGCAATCCGATTCGATTGTCGTCTTCCGCATCGATCCACGAACGGGGGAGTTGACGCACACCGGCAACACGGCGAGCGTGGGCTCGCCATGCTGTATTAAATTCCTAACGCGTTAATCTCGCGTTAAGCAACGTTCGATCCATTAATTTCCGATAGTCGCCTTTCGCTCCCGCGAAAGATGCGGAAAAAGGCGCTACTTTCGCGGAGCGACAGGCGACACTTGTTGATCGAACGTGCCAAAGCCGTACGGCAGCTCTGTTTGACGGGGCCGCACTGCGAAGTCCAGGTTGTTTCTGCCGATCTCCGCATCGCATTTCTGATTTTTCAAGAAGCCGAAACCAAGCTATGTCCGAAGCATCCCTGGATGATGCACTCCTGCTGACCATCAGCAAATTCCACGGCGTCACGGACGAAGACGGCGAGCCTTACATCCTGCATTGCCTGCGTGTGATGATGGCGGTGGATGATCCACAGGCACGTCTGGTTGCCTTGATGCACGACTTGGTGGAAGACACCGATGTAACCTTGGAGGACTTACGGTCGATGGGATTCGCGCCAGCCGTGCTGAAGGCCATTGAACTGGTCACCCATCAGCCCAATCAGTCGTATGCGGACTATGTTGTGGCGCTCAGTCACGATGCCTTGGCGCGAAAGGTCAAGCTGGCGGATCTCCGCGACAATTCCGCTCTGAGTCGCGTACTGTACCGCCCCGACCGACAGAATAAGGACCTGGCTCGCATCCAGAAATATGTACTGAGCCATCAGTTCCTGGAGCAACGCATAGATGAGCGAGAATATCGCAAGCGGATGCAGGCTCTGGAATAATAGACCTCCGATTCGGATGGGATCAAAGGTATTGAGGCAACCGCCCTAAGTTTAGGTTACGCGATTATGACTACGAATGAGCAAGAGTTTTTGCGTGGTGGGAGATGTCATCATTCTCAGCTTTGACGATCTGGATACCGCCAGTGACCTTTATGCAGCACAAGTCGTCGATCGCATCTTGAAGGCGGCGGTGGCGGCGCAAGCCAGCGATGTGCATCTGACCGAAGGCAACCAGGTGCACACTGTGTTATTCCGTGTGCATGGCAAATTGATGCGTTTGCCGGACATTCCCGCGGGTTCCACTACGAGTATTAGTGGACGGATCAAGGCACTGGCCCGATTGATCACCTACCGCCACGATATTCCGCAAGAGGGACGTTTGGTCTTTGCTTTGGATGGCAACTCTGCTGAAAGTTCGCGCAATGGTCGCATGGAGGTTCGCGTGAGCACGCTGCCGACCTTGCACGGTGAACGTCTGGTTCTGCGTTTCGCGGCCGCGCAGGCGGAACCTTGGCTGCCCGCGGACCTGGGTCTTCCCGGCGACGTTTATCGCAGACTTACCGACGCTTTAGGCAGGCCCTCCGGAGTCATCTTGATTTCGGGGACGGCCGGCTCGGGTAAGACGACTACGGCCTATGCGGCGCTGCGTCAGTTGTTGAGCCAAACCGAACTGCGAAGCGTCGTGACGCTGGAAGATCCCATCGAATGCGAAATATCCGGAGCCGCACAGTCACAGATTCAGCCCGATTCGGAATACGATTGGAGCTCGGGCCTGAAAGCCATCTTGCGTCAGGACCCGGAAGTCATTTTCGTAGGCGAGATTCGCGATTCGCAAACAGCGGCTGTAACTTTCCAAGCCGCCATGACCGGTCAGCTCGTCATCTCCACCCTACATGCTCGCTCCGTGGTGGACGCCCTGCAAAGACTGCTCGACATGGGAGTACCTTACCAACATCTGCGAAGTGGCCTGACCTGCCTGGTCTGTCAGCGACTGTTACCGGAGCTGTGCGACTGCCGGCACACGACGCCCGCGCAACTACCCTGCCCTGCCTGCGGCGGCAGTGGTCGGTCTGGCAGATGCCTGTTGGCCGAAGTACTTCCTGCCATGGATGGAGAACTGGCCAAGTGCCTTGCCGAAGGTTCCGATTCCAGCAGCTTGCAGGCCGCCGCCGTTTCGCTCAACATGACAACTCTGGCGACTCAGACCAAGCAAGCCGTGGATCAGGGACGCGTGTCCGCTGAAGACGCCGCCAACGCGCTCTAGTCGAAATTGATGATGACGCAATCCGAAGCCAAACCGAAACCGACGCAACCTTCCAGCTACGGTCTTGAGGAGCGTCTCGCCGTATGCCAGCAGGTTGCTCAGCTGGTGGAAGCTCGATTGCCGATCAGCGGCGAATTGGGATCACGCACCCAGTCAGCCCCATCGCGGATATCCGCACTCGCGCAATCCGTCGAGACTCAGCTTGCTCAGGGTAAGAGTCTGGCAGCGGCTCTAGCCAGCGATGAATCGCGCGAGTCTCGAGTACTTTCCGCATGTATCGTCTCGGGTGAGCTATCCGATCGCTTGGACCATGCTCTGCATTGCTGGACCAATATGCATTTTGCAAATCGTCTGGCCCAACGGCGTCTGCGATCTGCGTTGGTCTATCCATTTTTGTTGGTGGTGGTAACGGCTATTTCGCTGACCTATGTCATATGGGCTTTGATTCCCGAATACCGCGAGACCTATGCCTTGTTCGACAAGAGTCTGCCGGCTTGGCTGCATGCGATCGTGTGGATCCGCGAGCAACTTGCGCCGATTTTGTTGGGACTCCTGCTGGCTGGCCTACTATCGGGAACCTATTTCTATTGGCGGTATCGAGGCAAGCGAAAACGCAACTGGCCTGCGGAATCTTCCCAGCGTTTGCGACTGCAAGCATTGGCTTCGGAAATGGCCGCTTCGATGTTGAATTCGCAGGTCGCCCTGAATCAGATCGCCCCACTCACCACCGCGGTGGCCGGTGGAGATCGCGAGAATGTTGACGAGGCCTTTTCCAATATCCAGTCTCAACAACCAGCGCATCCCCTGAACCGCGAATCTTCGATGCTGCTTTCCGCCGTACATGCGGGCATCATGCAAAAGCAAGAAGCGGTAGACAACTTGAGCCAATTAGCGGACCACATGCGAGATTCCGCCGATACTCTCTCAGCCCGCAAGACCCGCTGGATTCCCATGTTGACGGCCGTGATCGTGGGTCTCATCACTCTGTTTGTTTACGTCTTGCTGATTTATTTGCCCTGGATTTGGCTGCTGACCGAAATCGTAGCCGCCTGACAAATGTTGGGCTTATAATGCTGAATGTTCCTACAAAAAATGCATCTCAGTGCGGGACAGACCCTAGTTGGACAGCGGCACTTTCGAACAAGCTCCTGGCAAGTCCTTGGTTAGCCCAGATAACACGATTTCTGGCGAAGTGGTGCCTAAGCCCTTCGAAAACCGGGGCTAACACCCTTACGGCTAATCGAACGTGGCGCTTTCCAACTCGTCTCTGGAATTAAGTTTGGATTTCCTTTGCATCTCTCACCTCCCGTCTTGCTCATGATCACCAAGATTTCTGCCCACCTCTTTGCCTTGCTGGTTGCCAGCTTGCTTCTTGGCTCGAGTTTGTTGGGCCAGGAAGTGGCGGCCGACGCAGAAGGCGCTGACAGTCCCGCAACCAAGGCTGCTAGTACTTGGTCGGAAGTGACGGAAGCTGAAAAGCTGTTTGCCCTGACTGTAGCTCCTGCCTTGGAGGCTAAGTGTTTCGCTTGTCATGGACAGGAAGCCGACGCCATTGAATCAGGGCTTGTTTTGACTTCGTTGAAAGCGACCTTGGAAGGCGGAGACAGCGGCGAGTCCGTGTTGGTTCCCGGAGATCGGCAGGCCAGCTGGTTGTACCTTTCTGCAACTTGGCAGCATGATGAGTTGCAGATGCCACCTAAAGAGAACGATCGTTTTGATGCCAAGACTCTGGAGGCATTGGGGACGTGGATCGACCTGGGTGCGCCCTGGCCTTCCGCAGCTCGTCAGCAAGAGATTCGCGAGCAATTTAGCGCGGGTTTGACGGTGCCGACCAGTGGTGGATTGAATGCCTCCTGGGATCAGCGGCGTTATGAACCCAAGACTCTGTGGGCGTACCAACCATTAAACAAGACTGGCTCGCCAACCGCCGATGGTTCTGCCGACAATCCGATCGATGCCTTCTTAAATGCCAAGCTCGATGAGCTGGGTATTGAGGCCGCTGGCCGGGCCGACCGTCGAACCTTGGCCAGGCGACTGTTCTTTGATTTAACGGGCTTGCCTCCTACGCCGCAGCAAGTGCGGGCCTTTGTCGAAGATCCTGAACCCGATGAATTGGCTTGGGAGCGTCTGGTAGATCGCTTGCTGGCCTCACCGCGATTCGGTGAACAATGGGCCCGTCATTGGCTGGACACGGTGCGTTACGCCGACTCCGCGGGCTTTGCCAACGACTACCAGCGGCCCAATGCCTGGCGTTATCGAGACTATGTCATTCGAGCGATCAACCAGGACCGTCCTCTGAGCGATTTTATCCGTGAGCAAATCGCCGGAGATGAACTGGACCCGCACGACCCAGAGATGCTGATTGCAGTGGGCATGCTCCGCATGGGCCCCTGGGAACAGACAGGCATGAGTATCGATAAGGTCACTCGGCAACAGTTTCTGGATGACGTTACGGACGTCATAGGACAGGCCTTTCTGGCTCACCCGCTACAGTGTGCCCGCTGCCACGATCACAAGTTTGATCCGATTCCCACGCGGGATTACTACCGCATTCAAGCCGTCTTTTCCACCACTCAGTTTGCCGATCGCGACGCCGCATTTCTCAGCTCGGAAAACCAATCCGATTTCGAGCAACAGACCCACTATTTGCAACAGCGGATTGCCTTCTTTGAAGGTGTGATCCAGGAGTTGAAGGAAAAGGAAACTAAGGCGTCCCGTGAGTGGTACGCAGAACGTGGACTGCAGTATGCGACCCGCGATAAGAAGCTTAAACAGGGAGTCCCCGAAGAACTCATCGCCCCCAAGAACACGGGTTTCACCGCCGCCGATTTTGGACTGGAACGAATTGCCCGCAAGTATTTGCAGCGGCATCGTTGGGAGCTGGATCGCTTCCGCGCAATTGCACTGAGCACCTACAGCGGGCCGACTCCCAAGCGCAATTCCGTTCAGGACAGAATCGAGATGCCGGCGAACCTCGAAGCTTCCGGCAAACTTGAACAGACAAGCATCCTCTCGGGAGGGGATATCTTTTCGCCTACCATCCCAGTCAGCCCGGGCGTCCTGTCCGTTTTGACGGGAGTACTCAGCCACGATCAAGTTTTGGAAAAGAGCTCTCTGACGACTGACACGATCGGTCGAAGAACTGAGTTCGCTCACTGGTTGGTGGATGCCGCACGCAATCCACTCACACCTCGGGTCTTGGTGAATCGGATCTGGCAGCATCACTTCGGGCAGGGCATTGTCAAAACCCCCAACAACTTTGGCACCGCCGCTTCGCAGCCAACGCACCCGGCACTGCTAGACTTTTTGGCTACGGAGCTCGTGGATTCGAAATGGTCAGCCAAGACGCTACATCGACTGATCCTGTTAAGCGACGCATACTGCCGCGCGGAAGACTACGCGCAGCCCCAGCAGCGCGAGCAGCTAAAGGAGAAAGATCCTCTGGGGACTTCTTACGCCGTGTTTCAAGCCAGGCGTTTGTCTGCCGAAGAAATTCGCGATTCCCAATTGGCCATCAGCGGGCTATTGAACCTGGAATCCGGTGGACCTCCGGTTAGACCCAATCTCAATCCCGAAGTGGCTGTGCAGCCCAGGCAGATCATGGGAACTTATGCACCCATCTATCAGGCCTCACCGCTTCCGGCCGACCGAAATCGACGCACCATCTATGCGCTCCGCTTGCGTGGCCTGCGTGACCCCATGCTGGAGGTCTTTAATCAGCCTTCACCGGATCTACCTTGCGAGCAAAGGGATATTTCTACCGTCGCCCCACAAGCGCTCACCTTGTTTAACAGTAGTTTTTCCTTCGACCGTGCGCTGGCCATGGCGGAACGCCTGTTGCATGAAGGCCAACAATACGGACTGGATGATAAGGGCGTCGTAACTCGGGCGTTTGAGCTGGTTTACAGTCGGCTGCCTGATGCACAGGAATTGAAGCAATGCCTGGAGCATTGGCAACTGATGGCGGCACGGCACGAACATATCAATCTGCCTGACTCACTGCCTCCGGTCGAATTTACTCGCTCCTTCGTCGACGAGAATACCGGCG
>JANSWS010000521.1 GCA_024743355.1 bacterium | reverse complement strand
CGTCGGCGTCGGCGGTGTTGTACCAATATTGATAGAAAGCAAAGGGTGAAGTGCGATTGCCGTCCAACCACACGGCTCCTTGCTCAGTTTTTCCCATCTTGCGGCCGTCGCTGGTGGTAAGCAAGGGACAGGTAAGCGCATGCAGTTGCTTGCCGTGCATCCGCCGAGCCAAGTCGGTCCCCGCGGTGATATTACCCCATTGATCACTGCCTCCAATCTGCACCGTACAGTCGTGGTGCTGGCTTAGATACACAAAATCATAGGCCTGCAAAAGCATGTAGCTGAACTCCGTGTAACTCATACCGGAGTCCTCTCTCTCCAGTCGGCTGCGGACCGAATCCTTGGCCAGCATCACGTTGATGGGGAAGTTCTTTCCAATGTCCCTGAGAAAATCGATGTAAGACCACTTGCCCATCCAGTCCAAATTGTTGACGAGCTGCGCCGAGGCTGCTCCCTCAAAATCCAGAAAGCGACTCATCTGTGCTTTCATCCCGGCAACATTGGCCTCCAGGGCATCGGTGGACAAGAGCACACGTTCTTCACTCTTGCCACTTGGGTCGCCGATCATCCCCGTCGCACCTCCCACCAAAGCGATGGGCCGATGGCCGCAACGTTGGAAGCGGCGCAACATCATTAGCGGAAGCAAACTGCCACAATGCAAGCTATCGGCGGTCGGATCAAATCCGGCATAGACTACTTGGGAACGGGTCAAGAGCTTACGCAATTCATCCAGATCGGTACTCTGATGGATGAGCCCTCGCCGCTGGAGTTCGGTAATGATGTCCTTCATAGTCGATAAGCAGTTAGCCAAAGGGAAAGGGATTGGGCTTGGGCAAGACTTTAACCGCGAGCTCCGCGAACTTCAGGTCCGATTTCGTGGTAACTTTAATGTTCAGCGGACTTCCTTCAACCACGGATACCGCGGTCGTGCCGAACTTCTGACGAATCTCCGCGGGTAGGCCTTCCACCAAAGAAGCCTCATCCGTCGCCTTTCCCGGATCAGGATGCTGCTCGTAGGCGGCTTTCAGCAAGTCCTTGCGGAAAACTTGAGGAGTTTGAGCCAACCATACTCCGTCTCGAGAGACCGTTTCAACAATTTGCGAGTTCGCCCCGACACGTTTCAGCGTCGACGAACAGGGGGTCGCAAGTATGGCGGCTCCCGACTTCTGCGCAGCCTGAAAGACGGAATCAATCCAGCGATCCGCGATGCAGGGTCTAGCCGCGTCGTGGACGGCCACGTAGGACAAATCTTCACGCACTTCGCCGAGTGCATTTCGCACGCTATCGGCACGTTGAGCGCCGCCCAACACCGCTTGAATACCAAGCATCGCAGCATTGCCAGCAAACTTCTCGTTGAAGAAATCCTTGTCGTCGGGGGAAATCGCAATCAGAATCTGCCCCACATCGTCGCGCGACGAAAATTTCTCCGCGGCGTACATCCAAAGCGGCTTGCCCGAAATCGTCGCATAGACCTTGTTCTTGAAGGGATCCCCAAAACGCGTGCTTTTGCCGGCAGCCGCCAGAATCACCGCAAACTTACTCACCGACAGTCCTTTCTGGAGCAAGGCCCCTGATATGAATTTTCAGGCCAAGATCTCGTGCACGACTTCGCCATGCACGTCGGTCAATCGATAACGCCGGCCTTGGTATTTGAAAGTCAGACGTTCATGGTCGATGCCGAGCAAATGCAGAATTGTCGCATTCAGATCATGAATGTGAACCGGTCGCTCCACGATGTTATAGCTGTATTCGTCGGTGCTACCCAGACTCTTGCCTGCTTCAACCCCTCCCCCAGCCAACCACATGGTGAAGCAACGTGGGTGATGATCGCGGCCGTAGTCGTTTGCTGTCAACTTGCCTTGGCTGTACGCAGTGCGACCAAATTCGCCACCCCATACGACCAAGGTATCATCCAGCATGCCCCGCTCTTTCAAATCGCTCACCAGCGCGGCGGAAGCTTGATCCACCTCTTGGCATTGCCGTGAAATGGCCCCGGGCAAACCGCCGTGCTGATCCCACCCCTTGTGAAACAACTGCACACAGCGGACGTCACGCTCCAACAATCTCCGCGCCAAAAGACAGTTTGCCGCAAAGGTTCCAGGAGTTCTCGCATCCGGTCCATATAGCTCAAACACATGCTCTGGCTCCTGCGAAACATCCGCCACCTCTGGAACCGAAGCTTGCATGCGGAAGGCCATTTCACTTTGCGCAATGCGGGCCTCAATGATCGGATCCAAACGCCGATCCAGTTCGTGCTGATGCAGCGCATTGAGATGATCCAGCAATTGACGTCGGCTCTCACGACTAATCCCCGGCGGGTTACCCAAGTACAACACTGGATCTTTACCGGGGCGGAATTGAACGCCTTGATGATCGGCCGGCAGAAAGCCGCTTCCCCACAATCGCGAATAAAGTGGTTGCCCGCCCTTGTTTTTGGTAACTAACACACAAAATGATGGCAGATTCTCGTTGGTGGAACCCAAGCCATAATCCAGCCAAGCCCCTAACGAAGGCCGTCCCGCAATTTGCGATCCGGTTTGAATATAGGTAATGGCGGGATCATGATTGATCGCTTCCGTATACATCGACTTGATGAAGCATAAATCGTCGGCGACTCCAGCTAGATGCGGCATCAGCTCACTGACCCAAGCGCCGCTCTGACCATGTTGCTGGAATCTAAAAATGGACCCGGCCAAAGGGAGCGAGGACTGATTGCCTGACATCCCCGTCAATCTTTGGCCTTGCCGCACGGAATCCGGAAGTTCTTTTCCATTGTCGTGATTGAGTCTGGGCTTGTAATCGAACAGCTCCATCTGGGAAGGGCCACCGCTCATAAACAAATACACGATGCGTTTTGCCTTGGGTGCGTGATGCAACTCACGCAAGAGTCCTCCTTGGCCCAGATTGGCAACGGATTCCTCCCCAGCCTCCGCCTGCAACTCATTGGCGAAAAGCGAAGCGCACGCAGCTGTGCCTATGCCCAAGCTGGAACGTCCAAAGAAATGCCGCCGGGTCAAACCAGCATGCGTTCGATTCAGGTTGCTATCCATCAAATGGCCTAACGTTTCATTACCGTTTCATCGTGCGACATCAAGGCTTGTGCTACTACCGACAATGCTGCCGCGGCAGCCCGGTCCAAACCCTCAGCCAACCTCTGCTCACCGACCACCAAATAATCGGCAACCCGCTGAGAATCGGCTCGAAAGTAGGTCAACTGCTGATGATAGAGATTTTCCAGGATTGCCAGTTCCGCCTCATCCGGCGTGCGGCTGATTAAACGGCGAAATACGCAAATCAGCCGTGACGGCAACTCCTCGTTCTCCTGCATTGCAATTGTCGCCAAAGCCCGAGCAGCTTCCACGAACTGAGGATCATTCCACAACACCAACATTTGCAAGGGCGTCGTGGTCACTGGACGATTGACGGAGCAAACCTCGCGATTGCTCGCGTCGAAGGTCATCATTGACGGCGGCGGTGAGGTTCGCTTCCAGAATGTGTACAAGCTTCTACGGTGACTGCCTTCCCCTTCATCACGGCGGTAAACTTCGCCCGACTTTTCTTCCCACAAGCCTTCCGGCTGATAGGGCTTTACGGGGGGACCGCCGATCTTCTCAACCAACAATTCGCTCGCGGCTAGCGCCGTGTCGCGAATCATTTCAGCCGGCAACCTCAAGACAGGTCCGCGAGCAAGCCACAGGTTCTCCGGATCCTTTTCCAAGTGCTCGAGCGTCGGATCTGAAGAACGGCGATAGGTATCTGACATCACGATCTGTTTGACCAACTGCTTCACATCCCAGCCGCTATCCACAAACTCCGCCGCCAGCCAATCCAGCAATTCCGGATGAGATGGCTGACGACCTTGCATCCCGAAGTCCTCGGGAGTGGCCACGAGACCACGTCCAAAAAACATCTGCCAGAATCGATTCACAGCCACCCTGGACGTCAGTGGATTCCGTGGGTCAACCAGCCAACTTGCCAAACTCAGGCGATCCAATTTCTGGCCAGCTTCCAGCCCTGGCCCGTCACCAGCAGCCGGGACGCCATCTCGAGAAAGCTGGCTCAACTCCGGGGCGATAGACAATGGAAAGCCTCGCCGCACTGCTTCTCCTGGAGCGTCGTAGGCCCCACGAACCAAAACATATGTGGGCAGCGGCTCCGGCAACTCGCGCATGACCATAATTTCCGGAATCGCATCATACTGCTTGCTGTAATCATCACGAAGCTCATGCAGCTCGGCAGCTAAAGCCTCATAGGCTTCCTGCTGCCTCAGAAAATATTCCTTAAGAAAGGGCTCGGCTACGTTGTAGAGCACTTCCCGTAAATTGGCCTCCGCGGCATCCCGCACATACAAGAATTGCGCCTCGAGAGAGCACAGGTCTTTGCGAAAAACTCGCAGCTCATCAACTTTGCCCTGTTTAAAACCCTTGTCTCGAAAGCGCTGGCCGATGGCCAATTCATGCACATCCCCACCACCGCCTTGGATGTTTTTTGTCAGCTTGTCCCGCACGACTTCGACGGCCGCCAGGCGACCGTCGACATAGACCCGCAAGCCTTCCGCCCGACTCGATCCATCGTAGACAACCGTTACTTGCGTCCAACGCCCCGGCGGTAATTCATCGACGGTTCTCACACGCAAGGCATTGCCGG